>CAJMQX010000022.1 GCA_905215635.1 uncultured bacterium
ATTATTAGTAATTTTATAAAGGATGTGTTACAATTATAGTAGGTGATTATTGATATGGATAAACATGAACTTGAAACAAAATATAACGAATTATTAATAACTGTTAAAGATATTAGGAGGTCTCTTTGACTTAGATAATAAAATTATTAGAAAGAAAGAGATAGATAAGATTATTAATGAAGATGGTTTTTGGAATAGAGTAGATAAAGATGATATTCTTAAAGAGAATAGTTCTCTTAATACAATTATTGATATGGTTAATAAGATTATAAAGAAGATTAATGATAATATAGATATTCTTAAAGAAGAGGTGGATATTGAATTAATAGATATACTTATTACTGAATATAAAGAGTTAGAATCTGATGTAGAAAAACTTAGAATAGAGACTTATTTATCTCATGAATATGATAAGAATAATTGTATATTAGAAATTCATTCTGGAGCAGGTGGGACAGAATCTTGTGATTGGGTAGCAATGTTATATAGAATGTATACAAGATATTTAGTAAAAAATGAATATAGTTATCAAGAGATAGATAAACAAGAAGGTGAAGAAGTAGGACTTAAATCAGTGATGATATTGATTAAAGGAAGATGTGCTTATGGTTATTTAAAGGGAGAAACTGGTGTACATCGATTAGTTAGAATTAGTCCTTTTGATGCGAATAAGAGAAGACATACAACATTTGCTTCAGTATTAGTAACACCAGAATTTGATAATAATATATCAGTAGATATTAATGATAGTGATTTAAGAGTAGATATATATAGAAGTAGTGGACCTGGTGGACAGGGAGTAAACACTACTGATTCAGCAGTTAGAATTACACATATACCAACAGGAATTGTTGTTACTTGTCAAAATGAGAGAAGTCAAATTAGAAATAAGCAGATAGCTATGGAAGTTCTTAAAAATAAATTATACGCATTAGAACTTGATAAGAAGAATAATAAACTTAATGGACTTAAGGGTGAACAGATGTCAATTGGGTTTGGTAGTGGTAAAAGAAGTTATGTAATGTGTCCATATACTTTAGTTAAAGATAATGAATCTGGATATGAAACAGCGAATGTTTTGAAAATATTAGATGGGGAAATTGGAGAAATGTTAGAGTGGAATATTAGGAGGCAGTGATGATACTATTTAAAAGAATGAGAGAAAAAAGAATTAACAAAATAATAGAAAATGTTAATAAGAAAAATATTTTTAAAAGGTATTTAATGTTATTGTCAGGATGTTTAATTGTAGCATTTGCTTTTAATTTATTCTTCTTACGATATGATATAGTATGTTTTGGAGTTAGTGGTATTTCAATAGTTTTAGCTAAATTTGGAGTAAACCCTTCAATGTTTATTATGGGTGCTAATATATTTTTATTAATTATTAGTTATTTCTTTTTAGGGGTAGAAGATGTAAAAAATCAATTAGTTGGAGCAATAATTTATCCAATATTTGTATCGCTTACAGCGAAGATAACTGATTTAATTGATTTTGGGAATATCGAATTTATAATTATTGCTGTTATGGGAGGGGTTATAGCAGGAGTTGGATATGGACTTATCTATAAGAGTGGATTTTCTACAGGAGGAACAGACGTAATTGGAAATTTAATATGTAAATATTCAAAGATTTCAATGGGAAATGCAATGATGTTTGTCAATGTTTCAATAATAGCTATAGGGAAAATAGTATTTCCTTGGAAGATTGTAATGTATGCAATTGTAGTAGCTTATTTAATATCAGTAGCTACTGATAGAATATTACTAGGAATTTCTAATAGTAAAGCTTTTTATATAGTAGTAGATAAAGAAAAAGAAGAGTTTGTGAGAGAATTTTTAACGTCATTACCTGGAGTAGGAAGTACAGTAATAGATGCTTCAGGAGGATATTCAAATGATAGACAAACATTAATATTAGCAGTAGTTCCTACTAAGATGTATTTTATTATTAAAGAAGGACTAAGTGAAATAGATAGGAATATCTTCTATTTAGTATGTGATTCTTATGAAGTAAGTAATAGGGATGAAGTATATGAATAAGATAGTAGATATTAATAAATTTATAGATGATTTGCACAAGAGAAATTTTGGCAAAAGATTTCTTATGTTTGTTATGGGAATGCTTATATCAGCGGTAGCTTTTAATCTTTTTTATGATAAATATGAAGTTATTCCTACTGGGAGTAGTGGATTAGCTTTATTAATGGGTCATTTTGTTAATATAGATAATTCAATAATTATATTTATAATAGCACTTTTATGTTTATTATTAGGACTAATATTTTTTGGATATGAATATGCTGCTAAGATGCTTGCAGTTACATTTCTATATCCATTCTTTGTAGCATCTACAGCGAAGATAACAGGATATATTGATTTAGAAGATACGTCGCTTTTCTTGATAATGGTTTTTGGTGGCGGAATGATGGGATTTAGTTCAGGACTTATTAGAAAAAGTAGATTTAATCCTGGAGGATTTAGTGTCTTATTTGATTTATTAGCAAAATATTTTCATATGAGTATAGGTATGTCTACAATTATAGTTAATGCTATCTTAATAGTAGCTAGTGCCTTTATATATGGAATTAATAGTGCTTTATATGCAGTAGTATCATTATTAGTAGCTTCTTATATAGTTGATAGAGTTATTATAGGAATATCTGATAATAAAGTATTTTATATTATTACTAAAAAACCACTTGAAGTAAGAGATTATGTAATGGAGAAATTAAATTATTCAGTAACAGTAGTAAAAGCTAGAGGAGGATACACTAATAAGAGAGAAAAGATGCTTATGTGTGTAGTTCCTACAATAGAATATATTCAGTTAAAAAGAATAATTAAAAAAATAGATAAAGATGCTTTCTTCTTAATAGTAGATGTATATGATTCTAGTGTAAAGAAGAGAGTGTTAAGTAATTTGTAAAAATATGGGAAATATAAAAAAAATATTTAATCTTATAATTATATTTGATATAATAAATAGATGTGAGGTAGGTGTAGTTTATGGATTTAATTAGAATTACTGATGTTCAAAAAACATATAAAACTGGTACAGTAGCCTTATATGATGTTGATTGGACAATATCTAAAGGAGAATTTGTATTTATAATAGGAGCATCAGGATCTGGAAAATCTACATTAATAAAAATGCTTTATCGTGAAGAGAAACCAGATAAGGGTTCAATCATGATAGGGGGAATAAATGTTGCAAAATTAAAAGATAGAAAAGTATATATACTTAGAAGAAAATTAGGAGTAGTATTTCAGGATTTTAAATTATTACCTAGACTTACAGTATATGAAAATGTAGCTTTTGCAATGGAAGTATTTGGATATGATAAAAAGAAGATACATCGTAGAGTTATGGAAGTTTTAGAATTAGTAGGACTTAAAGGAAAAGTTAGACAATATCCAGATCAATTGTCAGGAGGAGAACAACAAAGAGTAGTAATAGCTAGAGCAATAGTTAATAATCCTAAACTATTGATATGTGATGAACCTACAGGTAATTTGGATCCAGATACTAGTATGGGTATTATGAAAGTATTAGATGATATTAATAAAATGGGTACTACAATTGTAATGACAACACATAATAGAGATATAGTTAATACTATGAAAAAAAGAGTAGTAGTTTTAAATGAAGGTAAAATAGTTCAAGATTATGAAAGAGGTAAGTATTATGAAGTTCTTTAGAAGTATTAAGAGATATTTTCGTGATGCTGGAAAGAGTGTTATTAGAAACTTTTCTTTATCATTAGCATCTATATCTTGTATAACAATTACTTTAATAGTAGTAGCTTTCTCAATAGTACTTTCTTATAATGTAGAAGAAATGACAAAACATGTTAGTAGTAATATATCAATAGTAGTATTTATAGATGGAGATGCTTCAAAAGAAGATTTAGAGAAAGTTAAAAATAATATTCAAAGACTTGATAATATAGATACAATAGATTTTAAATCTAAGCAAGATTATGCTAAAGAGATAGAAGAGATGGATGATAGATTTTCTCTTATAGTTAAGAGTTGGACAGATGATACAATACCACTTCTTGATAGCTATGAAGTAAAGGTTAAAGATATAGAAAAAATTAAAGATACAGCAGATAGAATTAAAAAAATAGAAAAAGTATCTTCAGTTAATTTTGGAGAAGAATATATAGAGTCAGTTATTACAATATTTGGAGTAATAGAAAAGATATGCATAGGGGGAGTAGTAGCTTTAGTATTAGTTACAGCTTTCTTGATTGCGAATACTATTAAGTTGGCAATATTCTCTAGAAAGACAGAAATAGAGATTATGCGTTTAGTAGGTGCTTCTAATATGTCTATTAAGATACCATTCTTAATTGAAGGATCTTTTATAGGATTATTTGGAGCAATTATTCCAATAATAATAACAGCATATGGATATAATGCATTATATAATTATCTAGGAGGACAATTATTCTCTTCATCATTAGGAAAGTTAGTAGCACCATATCCATTTATTCTTTGGATATCTTTAATATTACTAGGAATAGGCTTAGTAGTAGGTATGTTTGGTAGTTCTAGAGCAGTAAGAAAATATTTAAAAATATAAATATAAGAAATAGTGTCAAATAAATAGCAAATATTTATTAGATATACTATTTCTTTTTAAATGTATGATAAAATGATAATAGAAGGGTAATGACTTAGATATAAATATATATTTTTAAGAGAATATATGGTTAGGAGGATATAATGAATAAGACAATATTAATTAAATTATCAGGAGAATCTTTATCTGGTGGTGTAGGACATGGACTTGATTTTGAATATATTAAAAAGATATGTATGGAGATTAAGAAAGTACATGATATGGGAATACGTATTGGTATAGTGTGTGGTGGAGGTAATTTCTTAAGAGGAAGAGATGCTCATGTGATGGATAGAGAAACAGCTGATTATGTTGGTATGATGGCTACGATTATGAATAGTTTAGTTCTTAAGGATATGTTTAATCAAATAGGATGTGAAGTATATAATCAAAGTGGACTTTATGTTAGTATTATTGATAAGGTAGATAGTGTTAAAGCTAGAGAAGAACTTGATAAGGGGAAGATAATAGTATTTGGAGGAGGAACTGGTAAACCATTCTTTTCTACAGATACGGGGGCTTCTTTAAGGGCAATTGATATTGGGGCTGATATGATTATTAAGCTTACTAATGTAGATGGGGTATATGATAAAGATCCTAATAAGTATGAAGATGCTAAGATGTATAACAGGATTAGTTATCAAGAAGTCTTGGATAAAAAACTTTCAGTTATGGATATGGAAGCAATAGAGATGTGTATGAAAAATAAAATAAAGATAGTAGTTATGAATATTAATACTAAAGATGGTATTAAGAGAGTACTACAAAATGAAGATATTGGAACAATAGTTAGTTAATAATTAGAAAAATATTAAAATTATTTTGCTGATTGGGTATAAATTTATAAAAAAATGAAAAAAATAAGGAAAAAGTATTGATATATTCAAAAAAATATTATATAATGAATTAGCAATCAGCAAATAATGCCTGATTAGCTCAGTCGGTAGAGCACTCGGCTGTTAACCGATAGGTCGTAGGTTCGAGTCCTACATCAGGCGCCATTAGTGATTGTAAGTTCTTACTTCGGTAAGGACTTTTCTTTTTGCTAAATTGCTTAAAAAATTAATTAAATATCAGGATATTAATTTATTCTTTTTCTTGTATAAAGGTGATTATTGTGATAGAATATTATCATAGGAGAAAAAGAATATGATAGGGAAAATAGTAAGTATAAAGGATGCTCATATATTTGTCAATTTGGCAGTCAATATATATAATATAGGGAATATAATTGGTAAGAATGTTGTATTTGACAATAAGTATATTGGGGAAATTATAAATTTATCTAATTCAACAGCAGAAATTACTTTAATTGGAGAAATTAATAATGGTTATTTTATACCAGGTAATTTAAGTATGCCAGCTTTTAATAGTGTTTGTAGATTAGTTACAGATGAAGAAGTAAAAATAATATATGGTGTTGATAGTAGTAAAGGTTATATTAATCTAGGACATTCTTTTTCTTATAGAAATTTTCCAGTAGCAGTTAATGTTAATTCTTTTTTCGCCAATCACTTTGCTATTTTAGGTAATTCTGGATCAGGTAAAAGTTACTTTGTAACAAGATTATTACAAGGAATATTTTATGACGCTAAGAAATTACCATATAATGCAAACATATTCTTATTTGATGCTTATGGAGAGTATCAACAAGCATTTAATGCAATTGGTCAAGTAAATAGTAATTTAAATTATAGAGTAATAACTACTAATTTGAGAGATAATACTTATGAGAAATTATTTATTCCTTTTTGGTTTTTAGGAGTAGATGATATATGTTTATTACTAGATGTAGATGATACTAGACAAATACCAATAATAGAGAAAGCATTAAAATTAGTACTATACTTTTCTTTAGAAGATGCTTCAATTATAGAGAAGAAGAATGATATTATAGCTAGATGCTTATTAGATGTAATATTTTCTGGTAATAGTAGTAATGATATTAGAAATAAACTTACTACTATTATGTCTAAATTTTATACAAAAGATATTAATTTAGAGATAAACCTTACTAAAGGTGGGTGGACTAGAAGTATTAGACAATGCTTATTTGTAGATAATACTGGGAAGTTTGCTGATATAGAAGTAGTAATTAATTACTTAGAACAGTTTTGTTTAAATAATTTTGAACTTACGATGCCAGATGGTAGTTATATGTATTCAATTAAAGAATATTATAATGCTTTGGAATTTGCCTTAATTAGTGAGGGAATATTTAGTAGTAATAAAGTATTTGATTATGCTAATATACTTAAGATAAGACTTAATTCACTTATTAATAGTGATTATGTTAATTATTTTAATTGTGAAAGATATATGACAAAAGCAGATTATATTAAGTATATATTATATAAAAATAATAAGAAGTATCAGATTATTAACTTTAATGTTAATTCTATAGATGATAGATTTGCTAAAGTTATAGTTAAGATATATTCGAAGATGTTATTTGATTTTATAACTAGTAATCCTAATAGAGCATCGATGCCATTTCATATTGTATTAGAAGAAGCACATCGTTATATTCAAAACGATATAGATAAATTAATTCTTGGATATAATATATTTGAGCGTATTGCTAAAGAAGGAAGAAAGTATGGAATATTACTAGGAATTATTAGTCAGAGACCTTCAGAGATTAGTGAAACAATGATAAGTCAATGTTCTAACTTTGCAATATTTAAAATGTTTCATCAAGTAGATATGGGATTTGTTTCTAGTTTAGTACCAGGAATAAGTGATAGTACAATACAGAAGATTAAAATGTTATCGCCAGGAACTTGTATGCTATTTGGGAATGCATTTAAAATGCCAATATTGACAATTGTAGATAAACCAAATCCAACACCACATAGTGATAGTTGCAATATAGATAATACATGGTATGTTAGTTAATAGAAGTAGACAATTATAAAAAAATTGTTCTACTTTTTCTTTTAATTAATAGTATTATAGGGGATGATAAACTAATTATAGGGTTTTTATTTGACAAATAAATGTTCTTGTGATAGAATACTACTCTGTCAATTTGAAAGACGAGAAATATAAAAGAAATGGAAAGGAATGTGATGTTATGGAGAAGTATTATATTCTTAGTTTAAATAATAATATATATTCAGAAGTAGAGAATGGTAAAAGAATTAATTCTAGTTTTGATATCTTTACAAAGGAAGATGAGAATAGTAGTATTAAGATGCCAGGAATGGGACAAGGAATTATACTTGGAGAAGAACGTGATGGAGTAATGTATTCTTTGATGCCTGATGATGGAATAGTAATTAACTATGTTCCTCGTAATGAAGAGATGGTAGATGAAAATAACTATCAAGAAGTAGCTTATCCTGGACTTAGTTATTATGAAAAGAAATTTATACCAACATCATTAGCAGTATTAATTCTATCTAGATATACTAAGAAAAATTATCTTAAGTATGTTAATTGTATATTAGATTTATATAATAGAAATGTTTTAAAATATGGAAATATTGTACCTGATGATGAGAAGATATGTGATATAGATAAATTTAAAGATTCTTGTGAATATATGAGTGAGTTTAAGAAAAGAACAAAAAATATAAGAATTAAGAAATAAATAAATAGATAAAGATAGTTCTTGATATGAAGAATTATCTTTATTTTTATAGTATTTTGAGATATAATAATGTCTAGGTGATGAAGATGTTAACAATTAAGAATTTAGCTGTTAAAGTAGAGAATAAACAGGTACTTGAAGATTTTAATCTAGAAATAGATGATGGAAGTATTCATGTAATAATGGGTCCTAATGGAGTAGGAAAATCTACTTTATCTAGAGTCATTATGGGAGATAATAATTATAAAGTATTAAAGGGAAGTATTACTTTTAATGGAGAAGATATTACTAAACTTAGTGTTGATGTTAGAAGTAAACTTGGAATTTTCTTAGCAATGCAATATCCACTTGAGATAGATGGAGTAAGTAATCAAGACTTTTTAAGAACAGCAATGTCTAGTAGAGAAGGAAAACAAGTAGGATTATATGATTTTATCTTACAATGTGAAAAAGCTAGTGATGAATTAAAGATGGATAAAAACTTAATTCATAGATCACTTAATGTAGGGTTTTCTGGAGGAGAAAAAAAGAAGAACGAAGTATTACAAATAAAACTATTAAAACCTAAATTTATTATATTAGATGAAATAGATTCAGGACTTGATGTAGATAGCTTAAAGATAGTTGCTAATAATATAGTAGATTATAAGAAAGAAAATCCTGATACTTCTATTTTAATTATTACTCACTTGACTAAAATATTAAATTATATTAAACCTGATTATGTACATGTAGTTAAAAATGGAAAAATAATTCAAAGTGGAGATTATAGTCTAGCACAAGAAAT
>CAJMQX010000023.1 GCA_905215635.1 uncultured bacterium
CATTCCTATTTTATTCATTTTCTTCATAATTCTAATCACCTATATAAATTATAACTTATATTTCAAACAAAGCAAACACTCTCTTTATCTATTTACTAATATTTTACTTTCTTTTCCTACAAACAAAAATAAATTAGTAAAGTTTTATTCCTCTACTAATTTATTTTTTATTTCATTATCTTCTAATTTTTTTCTAACTTTATATTAATAATATTATCTATTTAATTAATATGTTACCAGTCATCTCTTTAGGAATATCTAATCCCATTATTTTAAGAATAGTTGGTGCTATATCAGATAATTTACCTACTTCTTTAGTTAAAGTTATATCTTTATCTATAATAATAAATGGTACTAAATTAGTAGTGTGTGCTGTATTAATAGTTCCATCATCATTAATCATTTGTTCACAATTACCATGATCTGCTGTAATTATCATTGTATATTCCATATTTTTAATCTTATCAAGTAATCTTTTTATTGATTTATCTACTGTTTCTACTGCTACTATTCCTTTTTCATATACTCCTGTATGTCCTACCATATCTCCGTTAGCATAGTTAAGTACTACTAAATCTGGTTCATTATCTAATTCTTTTATTAAAGCATCTGTTATTTTTACTGCAGACATTTCTGGCATCATATCATAAGTAGCTACTTTAGGACTAGGAATAAGTGTTCTCTTACATTTATCAAGTTCTAATTCTTTACCTCCATCGAAAAAGTAAGTTACATGTGCATATTTTTCTGTTTCTGCTATTCTAAGTTGACTAAGTCCGTTATCAGCAATTACTTGTCCTAAAACATTATCCAAATTTTCATATCCATATGCATTCTCACATATAACATTACTATCTACTGGCATCATTGTAACTAACTTAATATCTTTAGGAACTACTCTATCAAAAGAATTAAAATCTTTATTAGTAAGACATGCATATAATTCTCTTAAACGATCAGGTCTAAAATTATATGTAATAACTGCATCTCTATCTTTAATAATTCCTTCTTTATCTATTATACTAGGTAAAATAAACTCATCTGTTACCCCTTTATCTTGATTAGTCTTCCAAGCTATTTCTATATTTTCATATTCATCTGCTATTCCTTTAGTTATCATATCATATCCAAGTTTAACACGATCATAGTTATTATCTCTATCCATCATATAATATCTTCCACATAAAGTAGCTATCTTTCCAAATCCTAATTCTTTTGTTTTATCTTCAAGCATTTTAATATATTTAATTCCACTATCTATAGCTGTATCTCTTCCATCAGTAATAACGTGTATATATACTGAATAGAATTCTTCTTTCTTACACATTTCTAATAATGAAAATAAATGATTAATATGTGAATGTATTCCACCATCACTAAGTAATCCTATTAGATGAATATTACTATTATTTTTCTTAGCATAATTTATTGCTCCAAGTAATTTTTCATTTGTAAAAAAACTTCCATCTTTGATACTTTTATTGATTTTTTCTAAAGATTGATAAATTATTCTTCCTGATCCTATTGAAGAGTGTCCTACTTCTGAATTTCCCATCTGTCCTTTAGGTAATCCTACATATTCTCCTGAAGCTTCTAAATAAGTATGTGGATATTCTTTCATAAGACTATCTAATACTGGTGTATCTGCATTCTTATAAGCATTTCCTAAAGAATTCTCTCTTATTCCTACACCATCCATAATACATAATAATACTTTCTTCATTTTATCACCCTAATCTAATTTTACCTCACTTTATTAAGATTGTAAATCAAAAAAATGGACTATTGCAAAATTAGATAATTAATTTTGTAATAATCCTAATCTTTAATTATTTTCAGTATATATTTTATTTTGTTCATTAAATAAATATAATAATTTATCTAATAATTCTAAATCAAAAAATTCAACTAACTCATTTCCTTCTTGTCTTACTATTTTTAAATCTTTATTATCATTTAAATTACATATTTCAAAATAAGTGTTATTTTCATAGTTTAATTTATTAACTACTAAATAGTCAGCATCATTATCTAATGTTATTACATTATCTACTTCTACCTTCACTATCAATTACCCTTTCTTCTTCTTTAATATTTAGTTCATTATATGTTTCGTTTAAACAACTTCCCATTTTTTTACGTTTTCTTTTTGCAGCTGCAAGCATCCAAATATTTGATATCATTAATGCTGACCAGCCAAGTGAGACAGGTATAAAAACTGGATTCATACAAACTAATGCTGCATTTAAAGCACTAAATGATACTAAAATAGCATTAGTTTTCGTATGAACTATACATTTCCTATCGTATTTTTGATAAGCCTCCTCTAATGTTTTTACGCTTTTTATTGCATACCTTTTTTCATTTTCCATAATACCCTCCTATTAAATCTTAAAATAATTCCTATCTTTTTCTTTTATCATATTTATCATAATTATTATATATATTATCATATATATTATTATATTTTTCTTCATTATAATACTTATAATCATTATATATATTATTACGTTCTTTTGCTTCACGAGAACGTCTTTCATATTCTTTTACTTTATTAGGGTGTGCTTTATAACCACTAGTTATTTCTTCTTGTGAAAATTTTACTTTATACTGTAACCATTCAAAGAATGAAATATCTGATGAAGTCTTAAGAACTAAATTTAAATATTGTGAATATAATTTTTCTTTTGTTGTATTTAATGATTGACAAACACTCTGAATTATAATTTCATCTCTTAACCAATCAAGGAAAAGAATTCCCGCTTTTTTAGTATTATCATTTAAAAATTCCTTATATAACTCTTCTTGATCTTTTCCTAATTTATTACAAAGTTCTTTTTGTGCTGCATATAATTTCTTTAATACTTCAATAAATTGTTTAGAATTAATCATTTTATCCATTTTTCTTATTGAACGGTATAATTGATAAATATTTTTTCTAGCTTTAAGTTTATCTGCATAAAATACCATCACAGCAAAATCTCCTTCAAGGAAATCTACTAAAGTATCTTTAGATAATTCTAAATACATGTTTAAAAATTCCTCATATTTAATATTTATACGATAAAATTTAGCATATTTTTCACAAATTGTTCTAGCATCTAATGTTTGATTATTATTATTATTAAAATTTTTAATCTCATTATAATGTTTCTTTATAAAGTCATATGCTAAATTAACTTCTTGCATCTTTTCTTTAGCATCTTTTAATGTACATACATCTGGGTGATATTTTCTAACTTGTTCACGATACTTTACTCTTATTTGTTCTAAAGTATCCCCACTATTTACTCCTAGTATTCTCATAGCCTCTATCATTGTCATAATAGTATCCCCTCTTTCATGGCATTATAATACCATACATTTGTTTATTTTTCAAGAAAAATCTATAGCGATATTAACCTTGATATGACTTTTTTCACACATAAAAATCAGTAACATTCATATTACTGATTTATTAATTTTCTAATCTTTCTTTATTTCTGTAGCTCTAAGTACTGATAAGAATGCTTCTTTAGGAATATCTACTCTTCCTATAGTCTTCATCTTTTTCTTACCTTCCTTTTGCTTCTCTAATAACTTTCTCTTTCTGGTAATATCTCCACCATAACATTTAGCAAGTACATCTTTCCTCATAGCTTTAATATCTGACCTTGCTATTACTTTACTACCAATTACTGCTTGTACTGGTACTTCAAATAGCTGTCTAGGAATAATTTCTTTAAGATTATCTACAATTACTCTTCCTCTTTTATAAGCAAAATCTCTATGTACTATTACTGATAAAGCATCTACTACTTCTCCATTTAACATTACATCCATCTTAACAAGATCACTTACCTTATATCCAATAAGTTCATAATCAAATGAAGCATATCCCTTAGTATAACTCTTAAGTCTATCAAAAAAATCATATACTATCTCTGATAAAGGTATTTCATAATGAATATTAACTCTAGTAGTATCTATATAATCGGTACTAATATATGTTCCTCTCTTATCCTGACATAGTTCCATAATAGAACCAATATATTCATTAGGAACATATATATTAGTCCTAATATAAGGTTCTTTAATCATACTAATTCTAACTTTCTCAGGAAATTCTGCTGGATTATCTACATAAATTACTGATCCGTCTGTTAAAGTTATCTCATATATTACTGAAGGTGCTGTTGCTATAATATCTATATTAAATTCTCTTTCTATTCTCTCAGTAATAATATCTAAGTGTAATAATCCTAAAAATCCCGTTCTAAATCCAAATCCTAATGTTCCTGATGTTTCTGGTTCAAAAGTAAGTGATGCATCATTAAGTTTAAGTTTTTCTAAAGCTTCTCTTAAATTAGGATATTTTTTACTATCAATAGGATATATTCCACAAAAGACCATTGGTTTTAATGATTTATATCCTGGAAGTCCTTCTTCACAAGGATTATTCTCTAAAGTAATAGTATCTCCTACTCTTACATTATCTATAGACTTAATTGAAGCTCCCAAGTATCCTACTTCTCCTACCCCTAGTTCTGATACTTTTACTTCTCTAGGAGTATGATATCCAAGTTCTACTACTTGATAACTTGCTCCAGTAGTAACCATCTTAACTATATCTTTATCTGTTACTTTACCACTAACTACTCTAATTAAAGATACTACTCCTCTATAAGAATCAAAATAACTATCAAATATTAAACATCTAAGTTTATTATCATTATATTCACACCTAGGACTAGGAATTCTCTCTATTATTGCTTCTACTAAAGAAGGAACACCTACTCCTGTTTTAGCTGATGTAAATATTATTTCTTCTCTTTTAAACCCAAAAGTCTTATTAAGTTCTTCTACTCTTTTATCTATATCAGCACTAGGTAAATCTATCTTATTAATAACTGGTATTATCTCTAAGTTATTCTCAAGTGCTAAATATACATTAGATAATGTTTGTGCTTCTATTCCTTGTGCCGCATCTACTATTAAGACTGCTCCTTCACATGCTGCCATACTTCTAGATACTTCATAAGTAAAGTCGACATGTCCTGGTGTATCTATTAAGTTAAGTATATAATCTTTATAATTAATTCTTACTGCATTAAGCTTAATAGTAATTCCTCTTTCTCTTTCTAAGTCCATACTATCAAGTAACTGTTCTTTCATATCTCTTTTATCTACTGCTCCAGTATATTCAAGTATTCTATCCGCTAAAGTACTTTTTCCATGATCTATATGTGCAATAATACAAAAGTTTCTAATTTTATTTATATTCATACTATCAGTCCTCAGGTAAAATTATATCAAATAATATTAAAACTCTCAAGAAATTCCTTGAAAGTTTTATATATCTAATTATTTTTATTCTTCATTATATAGTGTATCTACTGCCATTGCATTTTGTTCTAAGTTACCAATAATTCCTTTTTTATAAGCATAATATGCTGCTGCTCCAATCATTGCAGCATTATCTGTACAGTATGCCATTCTAGGATAACTAAGATCTATTCCTCGTAATGAACATTCCTTTAAAAGACATTCTCTTAAATAACTATTAGCAGCTACTCCTCCAGCTAATACCAAAGTCTTAACATTATATTCTGATACTGCTCTTAAAGTCTTCTTAACAAGAACATCTACACATCTATCTTGAAAAGATTTACACATATCTGCTACTCTTATCTCATTACCTCTTTGTCTCTCATTATGTACCAAATTAACTACTGCTGACTTAATTCCACTAAAACTAAAATTATAACTATCATCATTTAAAGGATAAGGTAAATCGTAACTATCAACGCCTTCCTTAGCTAACTTATCTACTTTAGGACCTCCAGGATATTCTAACCCACATATTTTAGCTACTTTATCATACGCTTCTCCAATAGCATCATCTAAAGTACCACCAATCTTCTTAAAAGAATAATCTTCTTTCATATAAACTAAATCAGTATGTCCTCCTGATACTACCAAGGCAATAAGTGGAAATGATAATCTTTTTTCTAAATTATTAGCATATATATGTCCTGCTATATGATGAACTGGTATAAGTGGCTTTCCTGTTACTAAAGATATTGTCTTAGCACACTGAAGTCCTATTAATAATGATCCTATAAGTCCAGGTCCATAAGTAACTCCAATAATATCTATCTCATCCATTGAAATATTACTTCTTTCAAATAATTCTGCTAATACTATTGTTACATTTTCTATATGACTTCTACTAGCTACTTCTGGAACAACTCCTCCAAATTCTTTATGAATATCTATTTGTGTATTTGTAACTGTACATACCTCATAAGTACCATTCTTAATAATACTCATACTCATCTCATCACAAGAAGATTCTATTGCTAAACAATAAATATCTTTCATTCTACCACTTCCCTACATTATATTTTTTTCCATTAAAATGCCATCTTCATCTCCATAATAATATTTTCTTAATGCTACTTCATGAAATCCAAATTTCTTATACATTTTTCTTGCTATTTCATTACTAACTCTAACTTCCAAGGTAATATTAATTACTCTAAGATTAATAGCTTCTTGTACTAAATAGGCCATAAGTTTTGTTCCTATTCCCTTACTTCTTTCTATTTCTTCTACAAATATATTATCTATCTCTATTCTATCGTATATTAATGAATATTCTAAATATCCTAAAACTTTATCAGAAGTTACATATTCTATCTTTCTTCCAAAAGGATTAATTGTCATAAGATCTACTTCTCTTATCATAATTCACCATCTTACTTCTTATCTTCAACTGCTTGTGGTAATTTTAAATAATTAGGTACTAATTTATAATAATTAACTCTTTCTTTATCTTGATAATAATCTATAATCTTCACTATATTTAATTCTACTTTATTAATCTTCCTATTACCAATAACATCTTGATTAACTGATACCATATATGGTTCATACTTATTAGCTAATTCTAATACTTCTTCCTTAGAAACAAATTTCTCATCATAAAGAATATTATAGTTATTATCATATACTCCTACATAATAATAACTCTTATTAGCCGGTATAATACTCATAATAACTCCATCAGTATTACTACTAATAGCTAACATTTTCAAAGTAGATACTGGTATTATATCTTTCTTTATCAAGTATCCATATGTCTTAGCTATTGTAACTCCTATTCTAAGTCCTGTAAAAGATCCCGGTCCATTAACCACATATATTTCATCTATTAAATTAGCATCTATCTTAGCAATATCTAGTACTTGTTTAACAAAACTAACTGCATATACTGAATGCATATTAGGAATGTTCTTGCTAATAGTAGCTAATTCTTCTTTATCTTTGATAACAGAAATAGATACATTAGCTAAAGATGTATCTATAAATAATCTAATCATAAAATATCCTCACAAGCTCTAATATAATCTTCTCCATAAGCTTTCATTATTAATACTCTAGTATTCTCATCCATTACTTTAAATTTTATATCAAGTCTTTCTTCAGGTAAATAATCTTTAATTAGATCTGCCCATTCTATAATAGTAACTCCACCCTTTTCGAAGTATTCTTCTATTCCTAATCCTTCTACATTATCATCTACTCTATATACATCCATATGATATAAAGGTAATTCTCCATTATATTCTTTTATTATATTAAAGGTACTAGAAGTAACTCCATCTATTCCCATTGCATGGGCAAAAGCTTTTGCAAAAACTGTCTTTCCACTACCTAATTCTCCGTACAAACAAATAACCATATTAGGAAATTTTTCTGATTCTAAATTTTGCGCTAATGTAATTGTCTCTTCTTCATCATGCACAGTTAATTTGTATTCTTCCAAAAAATTTCTTCCTTTCTTACTTACTATTTAATTATATCAATCTATATTCTTAATGACAATACTTTTTAATTATTTTTCTAAAGAAAAAAACCTTAAAGGTCTAATTCTTTTCTACTAATTCTACATATTTACGATAATAATTATTAATAGTATCTTTATCAAATGGCATTTCTCTAACTCTTACCATATCTATTAAGTTTCCAAGTTCATATTTTAATATAAAGTCTAATCTATTTGAATAATGCATTTGTTTACGATGATATTTATATTCCATTCTATCTAATATTTTAAAGCTTCCATTAGGAAATACTCTTAAATCTAGATCATAGTCTATATATTTTATAATTTTATTATCTATTAGTACTGGTGTTGCTATATTACAGTAAAAGTATATTCCATAATCTTTTAATTGTCCTATTATATTAAACCATCTATCTTTAAAGAAAAACATTACTGCTGGTTCTCTTGTTTTCCATATTTTTCCATCAGAATCTATTACTGTTGTTCTATTATTACCAAACACTAAGTAATCATCAAAGATATCTAATACTACTGCTTCATCCCATTTTCTATGCAAAGAACCATCATGTTTATAACAATGTATTTGTAATTTATCACCAACTTTTATATTTAAATTATTCACTCACTTCACCTCGATTTCCTAAAACTAACGTTATTATACAACATTTTTCTCTAATTTAAAAGTAAATATACCATTTTTTATCAATTTATGTTATACTTGATATATATCCTAGGAGGTGAGTAATGTTAAATATCTTTAAATGGTTCTTTCTAGGACTATACACAGTTATTACCATTATCCCTCGTTATTTAATAATAGGTATTATATGTATTATTAATCCTAAAAAAGGTAACATACTAAGATATAAAGGTAAACCAGTAATCCCTATAATAATTATTACTCTCTGCTTAACAGTATACTTTATCTGTATCTTTATATCTTCCAGATGGTATGTTCAAAATCTAAAAATCAAGTATCTTTCTAGTGATA
>CAJMQX010000024.1 GCA_905215635.1 uncultured bacterium
TTCAAAAACAGTATCAACAGATAATCCATATTTCATATCCAAATACATCTTTTTAAACTCATCTCCAAGAGGATAAGGAAGCTCCGCGCTAGCAGTCTGTAATGCCTGAAGTGTACTCTTACCTGCCTTAAAACAATTATTCATAATAATTATTGCCCTAAGTAAATCATTCTCTATATTTCTAGTCTTTCTCTTATAATTCAAAAATAACAATATATCAAGTAAATAATATCCAATAAAATAATTAATAATATATCCAAATAAAGAGAAATAATTAGTAGTAAATATTTGTGATATAGTAGTTAAAATAATAAATACTATCGATATAATAAACTTATTAGTAATAAAATCAACAGTCTGTATTCTATCTCTATCTTTATATTTAATATATCTTTCATACTTCTTACTTCTCTTAGTAAAATAATTACTCTTCTTAACAATTTTCCTAAATCTACCAACAAAAGATATATATCCACTAACAAATTTATCACTAAAAGATAATTCTTCTCTCTTAATAGGCTCCAAAGAATAATACTTAATTCTCGCCGCCTTCTTATCTCCTAGTACATTTCTAAATAAAATAATGATAATTATCAAAAGTATAACAAGTAAAATACCCTGTAAAATAAACATTGTTTCCATAATTATCATCCCTTTCTTCTTTAGTTAAAAATATCTTTAATATCTATACCTTTTCTTGTAATTTTATCATAAACTCTAGGTTTTCTCTTATAAACACCAAACTCTCCCATTACACTTCCATCATTAGCCACTCCAACTTGCTTAAATGAAAATATCTCTTTAAGAACAATCTCTCCATCTTTCATACCATCTATCTCACTAATAGAAGTAATCTTTCTTTTACCATCAGATAATCTATCTATTTGAACAATCAAATCAATAGCATTAGCAATATATCCTCTAACCGCAGACACTGGTATTTCCATCTCATTCATTAAAATCATTGTCTCAAGTCTATTAATTGTATCAATAGAATTATTAGCATGTAATGTAGTAAGAGAGCCCTCATGACCAGTATTCATAGCCTGCATCATATCAAAAGCCTCTTTACCTCTTACTTCACCTACTATAATACGATCTGGTCTCATTCTAAGAGAGTTTCTAACCAAATCTCTAATAGTAACCTCTCCTTCACCCTCATAATTAATAAGCCTTGTTTCTAACGAAATAACATGTTTCTGATGAAGTTTAAGTTCTGCCGCATCCTCAATAGTAATAATTCTCTCATCTTCTCCTAGAAAACCAGATAATATATTAAGAAGTGTCGTTTTACCAGTACCAGTACCACCAGATATAATAATATTAAGTTTAGCTTGAACAGCAGCCTCAAGAAATCTTGCCATATTAACAGTAAGAGAACCACCTCTTAATAAATCATCAATAGATTCTAATTTCTTATTAAACTTTCTTATCGTAAGAACAGGTCCTTTCAAACTAAGTGGTGGAATAACTGCATTAAGTCTTGAACCATCTCTAAGTCTAGCATCAACCATCGGATTAGCAGCATCAATAGTTCTACCAAGAGGTTGTACTATCCTCTGAATAGTTCTAATAATATGCTTATCATTAATAAACGATACTGTTTCATCCTTAGCTATCTTACCATCTATTTCTACATATATCTCATTAGGAGCATTTACCATTATCTCAGTAATAGCATTATCTTGTAACAAAGGAGTAATAGGACCATATCCCATTATTTCATTCTGAATTAAATTAAAAATATGTCCTCTCTCTAAAGTACCCAAATCATATCCACTTAAAGTATTATCAATCTCATTATTAATATAATCCTCAAGTAAACCATCATCAGGAATATTCTCTTCAATTAAGTTCTGAACTATCTTCGTTCTAAGACTATCAAGTAGTCCCTTATCACCAAATATATCATAATCTTTTAAACCATTTTTAGGAGTTTCTTTAGGCTTAACATCAAAAGCCTCAGTTAATGTCTTCTTAGCCATCTTACTTTCCCTCCTTAATATGTCTATCATCAATCAAATCAAGTGCCATTTTCTTCATATTAGCAACATCTTTAGAATGAAAAGTATTAATCTTCTTATTCAAAGTAAGTATCTCACCACTCATAACATACTTATCAATATTCTTTATATAATAATTACTAGATATAGTATAATCAATATTACTATCTATCGTAGCTCTAATATCATACATACTCATATAATCCCTACCAGTATCTCTAGAACTATTTAAACAAATTAAATAATTCTTCTTATCAGTATCAATAAAGACACTAAGTAAACTCTTCATATTCTTTAAATCTACTAAATCATTAGTAACAATAAATAAAGACATATAAGAATAATCAAGAATAGTCAAATTAATATCATTAAGTACATGAGAAGTATCCACAAGTACTACATCATATTCCTTTTTAGCAGCATCAAATATAAGAGGAATATACCTACTATCAACTTTCATTGCCTCTCTAGGGTCTCTAGGAGCAGCTAATACATCAATATTAGAATTATAAGAAGTAACATACTTACTAAGTTCCGTAAATCTATTATTAGCCATACTATCCACTAACATAAATATATCCTTAGTATTCTTAATATCAAGAGATATCGCTATACCACCAGAAAACAAATCCATATCAATAATTAATACTCTTTTACCAAGTTCACAATAAATACCCGCTAGATTAAGAAGTATTGTTGTCTTACCAACACCACCCTTTACTGAAGATACACTTATTATTTTACCATTCATAGTATCAACCTACCTTCTCTATTCTTTTATTACCATTATCCATATAACCAGTATATTCACTTTTAGCCTCAATTAAATCAAAATTAAATACTTTACCAAAAGTTCCCTTTATAGTTTTAGTAAGAGTTACATTAACCTTACCATTATCTATAAGTACAGATACACTACTAAGATTATTAGTATTTTTATCTATCAAATCAATTAAATCATTCTCATCAACTTTATCCATATTATCAAGAGCATAGTCTATTACCATATAACTAACATTAGAAAGTTTATTCTTTTCATACATAGCATTACCAATATCATATACAAGTACAAACATAAGTAATATAATTGGCATAATAACTACGAATAGGACTAAACTTTGACCCTTATTATTAAGTGTTAGCATTAGGTATTACCCTTTCTACAGTAATCTTATATGGATTACCAAGTATCAAATTAAGTCCTGGAGTTATAACTTTAACATTCTCAGTAATAGTTATATTAGTATATTGATTATCCTCTTTCATAGTTATATCTAAATCAGTATATTTCTTATTAATATCCTCTATAGTAGTACCATTCTTAACAAGTGAAACAATATCCATACTATCATTTTCTAGTTCATTTTTTTTACTTAAAATAGTACCAAAATCAACAATAGCAAACAATATCAATATAAATACTGGTAATATCAAAACAAATTCTACTAAAGCTTGACCCTTTCTATTCATATAGACACTCTCCCTATTATCTATTTCATTATAGCAAAAAAAAGAAAAAAAAGAAAGATATTTCTTTCTTTTTCTTTATTTATTTCTTACTATTATTTTTTGTATTATTTTTCTTATTTTCAGGTTTAACAGTAGGAGTAGCATCATCATCTTTTTTAAAGATAAGATATAGAAGTCCTAATACTACAAGTACTATAAGTATTATAATAACAACCTTTTCAGCAGTGCTACCAGATTCTTCTTCTTCAGTTAAAGTAGTAGTAGCAGTATTCTTTCTATTTACAATTAACTTGTACTCTCTAACATCACCATTTTCTGCTTTAACAGAAATAATAACAGTATTTTTACCAGTTTTAAAGTTTTCATTACCAGTAATTTCCACTCTAGATCTAGAGTCTTCTGCAATAGCAGTAATATCTAAAGATTTAACATCATTCTTAACACTTAATTCATACACTAAAGTATCTCTATCAAATTTAATTTCATAACCCTTAGCCTCAAGTGTTTTTAAATAATTATTTGAAGAATAATAGTATACTACTGGTGTAGGAACTACTGGTGGTTTTTCTTTTATTATATATACAGTATAAACCTTAGTACTACCATCTTCAGCAGTTACAGTTATAATCGCGGTAGTCTTATCTTCAGTAAGTTCATATTTAAATAAACCATCCACTGTTGATAAAGTATCCTCTAAAGAACCAGATAATATAACTTCTTTAGTACCATATGGAACAGTTAAAGTATATACAGTAACATCTTTATCAAATGAAGTATCAAATGTACCAACACTAGCATTTAGTGAATATAAATTATTAATTGAACTCTTTCTAGTAATATTAACACTAGTACTAACTTCTTCAAATTCATTAATAATCATATCATTAGCAACACTACCATTTAAAGTAACTGTACCTTCACCATCATTAATAGCCATAAATTCAAATGTTATAACAGTAGTACCATTTGTAAGCTCAGTACCTGCTCCTACAAATCTACCATCTTCATTATAAGTACCAATTAAATTCTCATTAAATAGTACATTCATTAGTTTAAGATTATCACTATAAGTAACTAAACCATCAATACCATTGATATAGTCTTCTAAATCTGTAGAATTAACAACTAGACTAACTTTGAAAGTATCGCCAACATATAATTCATCAGTATCACTACCAAATACTAGATTTAAATCAGTATTTTCTCTTTCTTTTTCAGAATGATTTAAATATCCATTAATAGTCATAATATCTTCAATAGTAATAGTTCCAAATGGATCTTCCTCATATTCATCTTTTCCTTCAGTCTCATGACTAGTAAGATATAAGTCCATTGTAGGAATCATTTCACCATTAAGGTATCCTTCCATTGTAGGTATCATATCATCAGCACTAAAAATACTATCATCAGTAATATCTCCCATTACATATACTTTATAAATTGCTTCACTTAAACCTTTAGTAAATTTTAAAGTATATCCATTCTTAATAAGAGTTTCACTAACTGGAGTATCCTCGCCGGAAATATCTCCCTCTACGGGTGTTTCTCCATTGTTAGAAATTTCTCCTTCTACAGGTGTTTCTTCTTCTAATGTAACAAGATTATTATCTCTATCAAACACTTCAAGTTTAATACCATTATTTTCATTTAATAAACTATATAAGTATTCCATAGTAGGAACAGTAGGTAATAAAGGCAATTCCTTAGCATTAACTATAAAGTTACCATTTTCAAATACATATTCCTCGTAAAGAGCATTTAAAGCCTCATCAAAGCTATTACCTTCTACTTCATAAGTAATTTTAGCCTTATATTCTAAAGTTAAAGCTTCGGTTTCAGTCTCTTCACTAACCTCAGTAATAACAATCTTATCAGTATATTCTATAATAGTATTATATGAATTAGTTAAGTCTATCTCACTACCCTCTGTAGTAGCATTCTTAAGTTCCTCGCCAGTCATAACAACACTATCATTATCATTTACTTTGACACTATAACTCTTAGTATCATCTATTTTATCGCCAGATATAGTTAATATCTGTCTATATTTACCAGCGGTAACGTTATATTCAAATACACCATCATTTTCAGTTTCATCTATTATAGAATCATCAAATGTATTCATTAAATATCCATTAACCACTAGTTCTTTAGTTTCATCTTTAATTTCAGTATCATTACCAGTTATCTCATCTGCTAAAACTTTAGTAACTGAAGATAATTGTGAAAATATTAAAGTTAAAACTAAAAATATCTTAGTCATTTTCATTAATTTCTTTTTCATCATATTCATCCTTTCTTGTTTTATTTTATATAATTATTTTGTAAAATTGTAATGAAATTTCCCCCTTAATAAACACCTCCTAATTTAATGATAGCTTTCCCTTTCTATCATCATCATATCAAGTATAGCACACATTTCGACATTTTTTAACTACTTTACACTTTTTTTACACTTTTTGATATCAAATTATAAACAAAACTAGCAAGTTTTCCTTGACTTACCATATCATTAATTATATAATATTATTGCTTAGCAGCGGATACTATCTATTTTAGTAACGTGTCATTTATAAGTAACTAAGGCTGCATAGCGAAAGTATGCTAAAGACACCCTATTAAAATATAGTATGCCTTCTAAGAGAAGGAGGAAAGAAAAATGGCTAGATATACAGGCCCAAATAACAAACAAGCAAGAAGAGTATCATTCTCAATACTTGAAAATGGTAAAGATATTGCAAAAAGACCTTATGGTCCAGGACAACATGGTAAAGACAAAAAAAGAAAACCTTCTAACTATGCTATTCAATTAAATGAAAAACAAAAAGTTAGATTTATGTATGGTATTTCTGAAAAACAATTCAAAAAATTAGTAAATGACTCTGCAAAAATGAAAGGTGTTCATGGTGAAAACTTACTTATCTTACTAGAAAGTAGATTAGATAACCTAGTTTATAGAGCTGGATTTGCTACTACTAGAAGAGGAGCAAGACAATTAGTTAACCATGGTCATATCACTGTAAATGGTAAGAAAGTTGATATTCCATCTTACAGAGTTAAACCAGGAGATGTTATTGCTATAAAAGAAAATTCTGCAGATCACAAAGGAATTGAAATAGCATTAGCTAATAAGATTAAAAGAGTTGACTTTATTAATTATGATGAAGCAAAAAGAACTGCTACATATGTTAGATATCCTGAAAGAAGCGAATTAAACGCTGAAATCAATGAATCACTAATTGTAGAATTCTATAGTAGAGTATAGTTTATATACTCTATTTTTTTATGCTCACTCTAAGTCTATGGTCTTAGAGTGTTATTTTTAGCCTGTAGTCTAAAAATAATGTCTATCATATATAATCGATAAATATATAGTGCAAATATTACAATCACCAAAATAAATACTCTTTACTTTCTTGTGTATAATGCCATAAATAAATAATCAAAAGTTAATAATTTAGCAAAATAAAACAGACTATTATTTAAGCAAAATAATTGACTTTGGTAAAATATTGTATATAATATTGATTGAAGTACATTTTAATAGAATGTAATTTGTGAATATTTATTAATGTTAAAAAACAAAAATAGACTAGAACTACAGATATTTTTAAAATATAGAAATAAAGGAAGTGAAAGAATGAAAGATAATTTAATTAAAACTGAAATGAATGTTAATAATAACAAAATAAATGTTATGAGAATTGGAAACGAGGAATATATCTCATTAACCGATTTGGCAAGATATGCTGATGAAGATGATCCTAGATATCCAATACAAAACTGGATGAGAAATAAAGATGTTATTTCTTATCTAGGATTATGGGAAAAACTTAATAACGAAAATTTCAAAGGTGTCGAATTCGACACGTTTAAAAATGAAGCTGGTAGTAATAAGTTTAAAATATCTCCACAAAAATGGATTAAAGAAACTAATGCAATTGGTATTATATCAAAATCAGGCAACAATGGTGGCACATTTGCTCACTCTGATATTGCATTAGAATTTGCAAGTTGGCTAAGTCCCGAGTTTAAATTATATTTAATCAAAGAATTTGAAAGATTAAAAAGAAATGAAGCGTATCAAGAAAAAATTGAGTGGAATGCAAGTAGAGTATTATCTAAGGCAAATTATAGAATACATACAGACGCAATTAAAAATTCAATTATTCCTAATTTAGTTACAGATTTTCAAAAAAAGCTCATATATCCAACCGAAGCAGATTTATTAAATGTTGCCTTATTTGGAATGACTGCTAAAGAATGGAAAGAAAAAAATCCAAACTTAAAAGGTAATCAAAGAGATTATGCCGATATTAGACAATTATTAGTGCTTTGCAATATAGAGAACTTAAATGCTATAATGATTAATGATAATATTCCACAATCTATAAGAATAGAAAAATTAAATAAAGTTGCTATACAACAATTAGAGATTTTGGAAAATAATAAAAATTTAGAAGAATTAAATACTAACTCAATAAAACAAATAGATACAAAACAAAAATAAAAAATCTTATGATATATTTATGGAAGATGGTAGCCCTTACGGCTTCAGTTATAATACACAAAATGAAAGGTCCTTATCTAATATAAAATTAGACTACTAATAAAAGACTAGAATTGCTGGAACCAATCTAATCAAAATACATAAAATAATCAAAAAATCACAACAACGAAAAAATGAGCAATGCTTTATATTATATGGTTTTGCTCATTTTTGCTGTCAAACTAAAGATTCCAATAATAAATGTTCCTTGTCAAATAATAAGTAAAATCAAAAATAACAAAGAACCTTAAAAATATGTATCTAAAATGTACCTAATTAAATAATAAAAACCCTAACCTATTAAAGTTAGAGTATTAATCGTTACACTGGTGGCTCCAGCGGGAATTGAACCAGCGACACAAGGATTTTCAGTCCTCTGCTCTACCGACTGAGCTATGAAGCCAAAATAAATGGCGGTTCCGACGGGAGTTGAACCCGCGATCTTTTGCGTGACAGGCAAACGTGATAACCACTACACCACGGAACCGTTGGTTGCGGGAGAAGGATTTGAACCTACGACCTCTGGGTTATGAGCCCAGCGAGCTACCGAGCTGCTCCATCCCGCGATAACATAAACAACTATGGCGGAGGAAAAGGGATTCGAACCCCTGCGCCGCTTTCACGACCTCTCGGTTTTCAAGACCGATCCCTTCAACCGGACTTGGGTATTCCTCCAACATATATGGTGCCTGAGGTCGGACTTGAACCGACACGAGGGTTAAATCTCGCAGGATTTT
>CAJMQX010000025.1 GCA_905215635.1 uncultured bacterium
TGATGCATTTTAAATTATTTAAATATAATAATAGTGAAAGGAGTTTGATAATATGTATGGTTATGGTTATCCTGGATATAGTTATGGATATGGATATTCAGGCTATGGTTGGGTATGGGCTGTTTTAATAGTTTTAATAATACTTTTCTTATTATGGGGTAATAATTATGGTGGTAATGGATGTGGTTGTGGTTGTCGTAGAAACAATAATAATATGTGTTAAAGAAAAGAGTTATGTCTACTAATATAGTATAGATTTACTTCTTGGACATAGCTCTTTTTTGTAAATAATTTATTTAATATTGTATTTTATGTTATAAAGAAAAAATAAGAGGTAAAATAAAAATAATATAATTTTCATAGTAAATAGTAACTATTTATAATTTTTTTGTTATTTTTAAATAGTATTAGGTTTAATTATGCTAGTTTATATAATGTACCTAGAATGTACCTAATGCATACATATAAAAGAAAAATCCTTATAAAATAAGGAATTCTAAGCAATATGGTTGCCCCAGCTAGATTCGAACTAGCGATGATGGAGTCAGAGTCCACTGCCTTACCGCTTGGCTATGGGGCAATAATTTTTATGACTAGTTAATTATAGCATATTATTAGAAGAAAAAAAAGACTTTCGTCTTTTAAAATAGAAAATATTTTATTAAAATTATAGTGGCAAAAATTATACGATAAATTGCAAAGATAGAAAAATCATGCTTTTTAACATAGTTTAAAAGGAATTTTATTGAAAAGATGCCTACTATAAATGATGTGAAAATTCCTATAAATGTTTCTAGAGTAAAAGCTAAATCACCTATTTTTAATATAGTAGCTCCAATAATTATGGGTACTGATAAGAGAAAAGTGAATTTAGTAGCAGCATTTTTAGATAACCCCATAAGCCTTGATGCTAGTATGGTAGTGCCGCTTCTAGAAAAGCCAGGAATAATAGCAAGTGATTGTGAGAGACCAATTATTAATGCTTGAATAAGTGTGATGTGCTGATATTCTGTTTCTATTTTATAATGTTTATCAGCCCATCTATCACCTAAATAAATGAAAATTCCCATTACTGCTAAAGATACGGCTATTAACCAAATTTTAGTTCTGAAAATATTTTCTACGATATCATCAAGTAAAAATCCTAATATAGCTCCAGGAATAGTAGCAATTATCAAATACCAAAACATTTTATTTTCAAAAGAGTTTTTACCTTTAGTAACTTTATCAATAGCTCCTAATAATAATTCATACCAATCATTAAAGAATACTACTAATACGGCTAATAGAGTTCCAAAATGAAGAGCAATATCAAAAGCTAAAGAAGATTCTTCCCAGCCAAACAAGTATGGAATTAGAATTAAATGAGCTGAGGAAGATATTGGTAAAAACTCTCCTATTCCTTGAACAATTCCTAGTATGATGCTTTTTAACATGTATAACATCTCCTTCTAATTAATTATATTATTTTGTTTCAATAAATTCTAATAAACCGATGAACATGTTAATGTATTTTGGTTCTAGTCCTTGTTTTTTTAATTTACGTAAACTTACACGTTTTTTATTTATTGGTAAACTTGGATTAAAGATAATAGTATCAATTTGATCTTTTAGACTAGTTCTTATCTCTAAATCGTCTAGTATACCTTCAATTTCTTCGTTGATTACACTTATGGTTTCTATTTCAATATCTTTACCTATGATATCTACTTCAATAGGTTCAAAAACATTTATATCAGTTAGTTTAATTATCAAGTCATTTTTTTCGTTTTCGTACGGATAATTGTCTTGAATATTTTCACCTTTTTTGAAAATTATTTTAGCTGGTTTTAACATATTTCTAAATCTTAATAGATAATTTCTGTTAGGCATATTGTAGTTACCTTCTTTTCTTTGAATGGTAAATTTATAGCCAGTATCAGTTTTGTCTAAATTCATTTTGGTAACTAAATAATTTTTATCAGGGTTTAGAGAAATGCCATCATCTTCATATAATTCATAACTACCATATAATCCGTTTTCTGCTGGAAATATTTGAAGTTCCATATTTACTGGGACTTTAGTATCTTCATCCATAGACATTGGTATAATTGAACCTTCTTTTATGAAGATTGGATAATCTTCATCTTTATAGAAACCAGTATAATATTTATTGCCAAGATATTTTTTACCAGAAACATATTCGTACCAGATGCCATTAGGAATAAAAACTCTTTGTACGACACGATTCATTTCGGCATTTTTTCTTTTTATAATAGGGCTTATCATTATCCTACTACCAAAGAAGTATTGGTTTACGTAAGTTGGTTCATCATATATTTTAGGATATTTGTAGTAAAGTGGTTGAATTAGAGGAACACCATAATTATGATAATTAAATCCTTCAGTATATATATATGGAATTAATTTATTTCTTAAGGTCATATATTCTTTTATTACTGATAATTTAATTTGATTCCATTTCCATGGTTCTCTTTTATAATATTTACCGGCATCTCCTGCTAATATAAATATTGGGCTAAAAACGCCAAACTGAATATATCTTAGGAATAATTCACCATCTTCCATGCCACCATAATAGCCTCCTATGGCATGAGCATGCCAACTTATTCCCATGTTTGAAGCACTATTATTGTAAGTAGGCAAAACTTTTAAGGTATTCCAACTTACTTTTGTTTTACCACTATAAATAATAGGATAACGATGTGGAGCAATACCTGGATTTCTTGAAAGAATTACTCCCCTTTCGTTTAAATTGGCAACAGTATAATGATAATGATTAAGTAAAAACAAGTCTAATTTATCTTGAGGATTATAATAATCTATATTAAAAATTTTAATACCAGAATTTAGTAATCTTGCTACAACTATATTTAAGTAAGCACTAATAGTATTATTATTTAATGGTATAAATGTTATACGACCATCGGGATAACGATTTAAATAAGTAGACAATTCTTGATACATTGGGTCTTTAGGAGTAATAGTTAATTCTGGGTTTATAGTTAGACCAAATATTTGACTTTTACTTTTACAAAAGGTTGGCATATATTCTGGGTTAAACAAATTATTGCTGTAAGTAAAATTTTCATCATCGTTATGCCAATGATTTCCTAGTAAGAAGACAGATATAGGAATGTGATTATCTGAAAATTTTTTGATTAGATTATCAATATCTACCATATTATATTTATCATTTTTATACCACCAACAACCTAGAGAATATCTTGGTATCATTGGAGGATATCCTGTTAGATTGAAATAGTCTTGTAAACATAAGCCTAAATCAGTTTTATAGACAAAAACATAAATATCAGTCGTCTGTCCTCTTGGAACAAACATATCATTATCAATTACATAACTTTTTGAATCATCCAAGACGGCATATCCATCTAAAGAATATAGTCCTTTATCTAGTTTTAAATTATTTTCTTCGAGATAATCTAATGAGTAGTTAATACTGCCTATGTTTCTTACATCTTTAGTACCAGGGCTCCACTCTTTATCAGTGCCATTTACTTTTATACGAATGCTTTTTGAACTTATTGGTGCACTTTTTACGTATGTTAGTGTAAAGTATTCGGTAGTTAAAGTTATAACACTATCACCGGGAGTAGCATCAAATTTAATGTCACCAAAATTTCTATTTACTACTAAAGAAGTTGGTCTATTTTCAAATTCATTATTTACATTGTATTCAATACGAACTAATCTAGGTGTTAAAATAGTTATACGATATTTATCTCCTCTAACGATGTTTCTTTGTGGAGAAGAAATATTTTTAGCATTTTTTACAAAATATGAACACAAACTAGCCATAGTACATCACCCTTTATCTTTACTTAATTATAACATAGGTTTAACAAAAAGGAAATAATTTTATTATGCTATTTTACTATTAACTGGGATTTACTCTTTTAATTAAAACTATTTTATTGTACTAGTTAATTACCATAGAAAAAGTTCTTCACTTTCGAAGAACTTTTAATGGTTTTTTATTATTTTTATTTAATAGTTAATCTTGATGTAAGATAGTTATTAGCAGTATTGGTAGTAGCATTGTAACTAAAGATATTTGTAGTATTTCTGTTAGCGATACCTCCTCTTGCGAGGTATGAGTTAGTACTGCTTAATTCATTATATTCAGCGTTTTTCCAAATACCAGAAGAAGTATTTAATTCTTTAGTAGCATCACCAAGAATAAAGGTATTTTCATAATAGATATCGTAATCAGCTGAATTTACTTGAGATAATTCTTCTTCATTAGTTAAATACTTTGCCATTGTCAACTCTTGAGCGCTGCCTGCCATATCAAAGATGCCATACATATTACCAGTAGTACTATCTTTAATATTTTTACCACTTATCATAGTGTTATTTTTATCAATATTAGTACAAGTATTATTCTTACATATACCATATTTTGAATGAGATAGATATGTTATAGCTCCCCAATCAGTATTTTTAATTAGGCTATAATCTTCTCCTAGTGATAATACTTGATTATATAATTCTTCAAAACTACTATTAGTCCAAACGTTATTGTCTTGATTATTACTAGCAATATTTTCACTAGTTATCTCATATTTACCAACCCAAATTCCTGATATAGCTTTTTCTTTCTTTGTGAAAGCTGGATGAGTATAATATTTATCATTATCTTCACTAGTTACTTTGGTTATTAATAATTCATCGCGGTAACAAGCTAAGTTATCACAATATACTACTCCTGAAGAAGTTGTATCTTTTTCAAAAGTGATATCAATTCCTTGGTTATAAGCATCATAACTAGCAATGTTTGACTCTCCAGTAACATTCCATAGTTTATATTTGAAACGTGGTATCCAGACATAAAAGGCTTCTATATCTTTGAAATTAATGGTTGCTCCTACTTTTCTTGATAAATAATATTCTTTTGTAGTCATTGGGATAAATTCATTATATCCTAATAATAGATTATCATAGATGACATTGATACTATCATTATATGAAGTATTTATTGTATCTGATGATAGGATACTGTTATATAGATAAATATCTCCTAGGGTGAATGTTGATACTTCTTGCATATTAGTCCCTACTTTAAATGATGATGTGGATGCAATGCTGCCAGATAAATATGTTTCAGAAATCTTTTCACCATTTACATAAAAGACTACTTTATTTGAATCATATGATACTCCCAAAATATACCAAGTGTTTTCATTTAAGCTATATGGGCTTGATGATACTTCTTTTTGATTTGAAGAAAATACAAATCGTTTATTTACATAATCATAATAGTAAGAAATATTACCATTAGTTAAGAAATAAATGTTTTTATCTATTTTATCTGATGTTTTTATTCTTAAAATGCTAGTTATAAGATTACTATTATAATTACTTAGACCAATATCTAGATAATTATCTTCAATAATGGCATTGGTATTATTGTATTTTATATCAGAAATATTTAAATTATTATTTCCTGTTATATCATAAATATATTTATCGCTATTTTTAAGAGTAATGACATTTGCCCACATACTCTTATCATAATCATACCACTGATAATCAGCAGTTAAATTGCTTTTATCAGCTTTTTTCCAATTATTAGAGGTTTCATCATAATAAACAGGTAGCATATCTTGCTTAGTATTTGGATAATTAGCTCCACTACTATCAAGAGTTTTATAGATTGAACTACCAGTAGTTACTACTTTGGCATTAAATGATTTACCTAGTTCTTTATTAGGAGTATCTAAGTCTAACCAGATAGTAACATTAAACGTCATTTCTTCTTCTGGATGAATAATTAAATTTGAAGCGATAACATTATCAGTAGCAAACAAAGTATGAGGTAGATCATCATTTACTTTTACTTTAATATACTTACTATCAATAACATTTTCATTAGTATCAGATAGCATTTTTAGATCAAAGAGATATGTTAGAGTACCGGTATTTTTTAAAGTTAATTTATATGATTTTTGTTTTATACCTTCACTATCAATCATTGGAAAGGCTGACTCTAACTTTATTTGTTCGTCTTCTATAAATTGTAAATCTAGAAGTCCAGTGTGATAGTTGAAAGTATTAGTGAAATCACTTTTTATAAATAAAGAATAAGTTGTGCCACTTAGGGATACGACCACGAATAATACAGCTAAGGCCATTATATAATTTTTCTTAGCTTCAATAAATTTTATCATGATTATCACCTCTTATTCTTATTTTTTACTATTTTTTACTCCAAGCATATATTTTTATAGTGCCATAGAAGTATTTATTTTGCATGGAATTAGGAATTGTTTCATAATCTGTCCATAGCATTAATTTTACATCTTTAGTTTCATACGGTTCGATAGTACTTTCTACTAGGGTATAATTTGTTCCTATTAAACTAAATAGTTTAAATAACGGATCATTTTTCCAAAGCTTATCTTTTAGTTTAGTTGGGCCTACATATGTACTACCCGCTTGAATTTGATATCTTATATATTCAACATCTAAATTTGTTCTATAAGATTCTTCGATGACAATACGATAATTTAGAGTTTCATTTGTATTATTAGTAATAGTAAAATCTTTAGTAGTATCATCTATATCTGTATCTAGTATGGTATTTTTTATTTTACCAGCTTTATCATATAAAATACCATCTTTAGGTACGATAGCAATATAATCTTTAGTTTTGATGACTGCAGTTTTTTCGAATGTTTTAACTTCTTCACCATCTATATTAGTAGTTTTAGTTAATTCTTCTTTTTCTCCAGTTACATCACTAATTTGATTATTCTGATATTTAATATTGCTATTTTCATCAACGTAATAGGTTTTGCCATTCAAATCATAAGTTGCGCTACCATTTGTATAGTAAGTTGTATTACCTATAGTATGACTGATTTCTACATAAATATCATCTACTATTTCATATATTTTATTATTTGCTAGATGGATACTGTTACTTCTTCTTACACTTATTGTTTTAGTACCATCTTTAATTATTGCTCCACCATCTTGATAGTAATCAATAGCAATACCTTCATCTAGTGTAATAGTTTTATATATTTCATATGCATTATTATTCTTAAAAGTAATTTTATCATTAGTTATGTCCATATCAGATTCATTTCTAATAATATAATTTTTGTTATTATTAGTTATAACGATAGTGCCATCATAGTAGTAAGATAATTTGTTTTGACCGATAGTTTTAGTTTCTTTTAAGTATGATACCTTATGATTAGCAATATAGTTATCATTTATATCTTGGCCATTTCTTACAAAAAGATTTATTTTAGCGTTAGTTATCTCAGCAGAACCATCAGAGAAGTAAGTAACACTACCCCAAGAATATTCCTTAGTACTAGATATTTTAACATCTCTTGTAGTGGCAGTAGTTAAGATATTTCCGGCGGCATCAACACCATAGCTACCATCTTTTTGAGGATTTACTCTAGTGATTAGATTGTTTTTCTTCATTATTTTTAAGGCTGTTCCATCACTATATAGTTTTACAACAAAGTCACTTGATTCAATGATTTTAACAGTAGTTACTTCTCCGGATACTTTAAATTCACCACTATTTTTAAATTTATTTAAAGCACTATCTTCAGTTATGGGAAGCCCACTATTAATGTTATAATTATAATCCCCTAGTGAAGTATCAAGGGTAGCTTTTTCTATGTTTGGACCATTTATTGAATTAATACTTTTAAGTAATAAGTATGAACCAATAATTAAAGTTATAAGTGATAAAAGAAAGAGAGCAAGTAATATTAAACGGCGATTATTCCTTAGAAATATTACTAAAGGAGATTGCTTTTCTTCAAGAATTATCTCTTCTTTTTTCTTATTTAATTCAACAACTTCTAAGTTCTTTTTAGCCATATTACTCACCTACTTCCTTTTATTTATATTCATTTAATTTTAGTCAGCTTTTATTAATTTAGTCTTTTGACCAGCTTTTTTAAGAATTTTCATGATGTCATAAGATAAAATAGTTAAACATGGAATTAATACTAAGATAATAAGTCCACCTTTACTTGATAAAATATCTTGTAAGTATCCTAATTTAGGAATTTTTAATATTACTTTCCCTAAAATATTAGTATTTGGTACAAGAGCACTATCAGAAATATTATTATTATCTCCTTGTGTACGATATGAATAGCTACCAATAGATTCATCATAATATTTATCAATGATACGATGGGTTACTGATATGCCTCCAAATCTAGTATCAGGAGAAATGAAAGTTATAATATCTCCTACTTCTAACTCTTCTTGAGGGACTTTTTTAGTTACAACAATATCTTTTACTTTAATAGTTGGTAACATACTACCAGACATAACAACGTAAGCATTAAAATCAGGAGGAGAATAATCACCTTTCATAGCTCTTATTTTGATATCAGCAATATATAAAAGTAGTGTGCCTCCAATTAATAGTAGAAAGATAAATAAAGCATATGACATAACACTAATAATATACTTTAAAGGCTTTTCTTTCTTCTTAATAACCTTAACATTATAATGTTTTACTCCAAAAATATTATTTATACTATTACTATTTATTTCAAGATTTGTAGACATA
>CAJMQX010000026.1 GCA_905215635.1 uncultured bacterium
GTTCACCTCCTTGGCTTCCTTACTCTTGCCTGTGGCTCTGTTGCCCTTGGCATCATAATTACTGATATTAATAGATAGTTTGAAAAAATATATTTGTTTCTATAAAAATGTCTTGATATTTTAATATTTAAAAAAATAAATGACAAGAATAGTTACAATAAAATTATTCAATTTTGTTTGCTTTTAGCCTAAGTTAATGATATAATTATGATAATAGGAGTGGTAGGTGATACTAATGAACAATAAAGGTCAAGCTTTAGTAGAATTTGTATTAATATTACCAATATTTATCTTTATTATTTTTATAATCTATGATTTTGGAAAAATTTATAACTATAAAAATAGTTTAGAAAACAAAAGTAATGACATTATAACTTTATTCAAATCAGGCAAAACAGAAGAGAGTATTAAGTCCCTTTATCCAGATATAGAAATAAGTTTTACCAATGATGATGAATATTACAAGATAACTTGTAAAGATGAAATAGATATCATAACTCCAGGACTTGGAAAGGTGCTTGGAAATCCTTACATAATATCTGTAGAAAGGTATCTTCCAAATGAATAATAAAGGTCAATCATTAGTATTATTTACTTTATTAATTCCTATAACTATATTAATATTTGCCATGGTAGTAGATATCGCAAAAATGACTTTATTACGTGATGAAATAGATCATATCAGTTATCTAGTTTTAGATTATGCTTTAGATAGTTACACTTCATCAAATTTAGATCTTAACACTGAAAATATAGATATTTCTAATAAAGTTAAAAAACTAATTCTAAAGAATCAATCAAATGTAGAACAAATACTAATTAAAAATACAGATAATTCAATATATTTGACAATAACATGCAAAGAAAAAATGTCTATTTTTAAAAATATTAAAATTTTTACCATAGAATCAAATTATGTAGGCTACCTAGAAGAAAATGAAAAAATTATTAAAAGGAATAAATAGGAGGTAATTATGAATCATAATGGAAAAATAATTACGATATCATCTGTTAAAGGCGGAGTAGGCAAGACAACACTAACATTAAATTTAGCAGGATTATATTTTCTAAATAAAATGAAAGTATTAATAATAGATCTAGATTTATATGCTGGTGGTATTGCAACTTGTTTAAATATTGATAACAAAAAAGATATCTATATGCTAGTAGACAGTCTAAGTAATAATAAGTATGTAGAATTAAAAGATTATGTTACCTCATATAATAGTGGCATAGATATTTTAGCCAATCCTAAAGATCCACGTGATGTTAGCAAAATAGAAAGCAAATATATTAATAAAATTTTCGAATTAGCAAAATTAGAATATGATGTAATCTTAATTGATACCTCACATCTATTAGACGAAATATGTCTAATGGCAGTAGATGCTTCATATATGAGTGCTTATGTAATTACTAATGATTTAGTAGATTTAAAAAATATGAAGACACTTATTAGTATTTTTAATGAAATGCAAAAAACTAATTATAAAATAGTCCTAAATAATGCTAGAGATACTGGAAGAGATTATCTTAGTAATTTTGATATTAGAAATATGTTAAAAGCCAACGTTGATTATACTATTTCAAAAAATTTCTACATTAAGAATATTGATAAATACGTTTTAAGGGGAGAAATTCTTACCTTAAATAAAACAATTACAATGTTTAATCAAAGTGATATAAATAATATGAATAAATTAGCTCTTTCTTTGATCAAGGAAGATAAGGAAGGAGAAAAACAAGATGACAGCAAAAAAGACGAATAAAACAAATACCCAAACACAGACATTATTATCAGAATTTAATGTAAAAAAACATGAAAAGGAAGAAACGATAGATGTAAAAGATTATGATGTCTTTCCTGATAAGGCAAAATTAGATGCCCTAAGGACAAAAATAGTTCAAAGTTTGATTAATAATGAAATACCAGATAATATTTCTTTAGAACAATATATAAATGATGAAATAGATAATGTTATAGAAGATTATGATTTAGGAGCTGTAGAAAGAAATCATATATGTAACTTAATTCAAAATGATATCAATGGATATGGCCCATTAACAGATTTACTTAATAATGATTCAATTACCGAGATTATGGTTAATGGTACAAATGATATATATGTAGAAGTAGATGGCAAGTTAGTAAAAGATGAATCTGTATCATTTATAAATGATAATCACATCATTAGAACTATACAAAGAATAGTACAGCCATTAGGAAGAACAATTGATGCTGTTAATCCAATGGTAGACGCAAGATTAAGAGATGGTTCAAGACTAAATGCTATTATTCCACCATTATCCTTAAAAGGACCAGTAATAACAATCAGAAAATTTTCTAAAAAAATGAATAGTATTGATGATTTACTTCGTCGTGGAACAATGACAGCCAATATGGCCTTATTTCTTCAGGCTTGTGTTAGAGCAAAATTAAATATCATAATTTCTGGAGGAACTGGAACTGGAAAAACAACATTATTAAATATTTTAAGTGGATTTATTGATGATGAAGAAAGAATAATTACTATTGAAGATGCCGCAGAATTAAAATTGCATCAAAGTCATGTTGTATCTCTTGAAACTAGAATGGTAAACTATGAAGGAGAAGGAGAAATAACAATCAGAGATTTAGTAAGAAATTCATTACGTATGCGTCCAGATAGAATTATTGTCGGAGAAGTAAGAGGAAAAGAAGCCTTTGATATGCTTCAAGCCATGAATACTGGTCATGAAGGCTCAATTACGACATTACACTCAAATTCTCCAGATGATGCCATTAACAGATTAGAAACAATGATGTTGATGAACGATATGGATTTACCTGTAAATGCCATCAGAAATTATATCGAAAAGGCTATTGATATTATCATTCAGATAGATAGATTAAGTGATGGAAAAAGAAAAGTAACATCTATCTCAGAAGTTGTTGGCTTTAAGGATGATAAAGTAGCTTTAAAAGAAATCTTTGCTTTTAAAGAAAATGGCATTTCTGAACAAGGAAATGTTCGCGGCGAGTTTATTGTATATAACTATATTCCTAAAGTATATGAACGAATGAAAAGAAAAGGAATTACACTAGAAGATATTTTTGGAGAATAAAAAAATAGAATTACAAAAGAGGTGATAATTGTGGATGAAAAAATAATAATCATTATTATACAAATAATACTAGTGTTCTCATTAATAACGATTATCACTTTCTTTATTCGATTAAATAATGCAGTAAAATTAGAAAAAAGAATTGCTCGTTATAGTGTTAACTATAGTAAGAATCGACAAAATATTTCAATTTTAGATAAACTTTGGAGAAAATATCTCTGGTTTGTCAAAAAACAACGCAAAAAAATGAAACAATTACTACCAACTTTAGTAAGAAAATATGATAAATATGCTCTGGCTGAAGATGTTAAAGCAACAGACTATGTCACTCATAAGTTTGTTTTAGGATTTATCTTTATAATTTTAACCATTATTGCTAGTGCTATCCAAGGAGTTTTTGCTTCTTTATTGCAAATGTTAATAAGTTTTGCTTTTGGCTTTTTCTCACTAGATTTAGTCTTAATTGTGGAACAAAAACTCAATCGTAAAAAAATAGAACAAGACATGTTAAAGGCTATTATTATTATGAATAATGCTTTTAAATCAGGAAAATCTACCATGCAAGCAATAGAAATTGCTAGTAACAAATTAACTGGACCAATAGGCTTGGAATTCAAAAAAATGTCCGAAGAAATGAAATATGGCCTATCCGTAGATACTGTCTTTGACCGTTTCTCTAAAAGAGTAAAAATTGAGGAAGCTGAATATTTATCATCATCACTTACTATTTTAAATAGAACTGGTGGTAATATCATTGCTGTGTTTGACTCCATCGAAAAAACTTTATTTGATAAAATGAAATTAAAAGAAGAGTTGAAACAATCAACAACTGTATCCAAATTAGTAGTAAAAATATTATTATTTGTTCCAATAATCTTTATTCTAATAATATATTTATTTGATCAAACATATTTTGATCCATTCTTCAATAGTCCATTAGGTCTATTAATGCTTGGTATTATCTTTATTATGTTTGTAATCTATGCATCATTATTAGATAGAATAGTGAAGGTGAATTATTAATGAATAAAGAAGAATTTGTAAGAAGATTATATAGTGATAAATATGTTGATAAGTTTGAAAAGAAAATCAACTTATTAGGAGTTAATAACAAGACCAATCCATATAATTTAATTATAATTAGATTAGTAACTTCCATAGTTGTTTTCGCTCTAATATTATATCTTTTTAAATATGGATATATTATTAGCCCAATTATAACAGCTATATATTATTTTCTATTTAATCATATTTTAATAGATAACAAAATTAAAATGAGAACTATTAAGTTAGAAAATGAATCAATGCACTTCTTTGAAGTTCTAACACTTTCATTGGAAACAGGACGAAATTTAGTTGAAGCAATTGATGTTACTACCACCAATGTATCAGGGATACTTTCAGCCGAATTTAAAGAAGCTATTCGTGAGGTATCATTCGGAAAAAGCTTGAATGAATCACTTAATGATATGCAATACCGTATCCCATCAGAAACTGTCAATAATATTATTTTATCTTTGACACAAGCAAATCTTTATGGTAATAGTATTATTGAAAACTTATACGGACAAATCGATTATCTAAGAGAAAAAAGAAAAATGGAAGTTAAAGGAAGGATCAGTAAAGTACCAATTAAAATAAGTGTTATATCAGTTTTCTTCTTCATACCATTACTACTTTTAATTATATTAGGACCAATTCTTTTAGAATATCTAGGATGACAACAATAAAAAAATAAATCTCTTGAAACTTCACGTAAGTAAAAAAGAGATTTTTAAATTTGTAAAAAAGTATAAAATACATCAAAAAGTTTAAATTTCTAAGACTTAAAAAAAGAAACACGTAACAGAAGATAAAAAAATGTAATATAAAATTATGAATACAATTTATTTATTATTTTAAAATAGTCTTTGATATGTAAAAAAATATCTGAAAAAGATATAGTAAAAAGATTAAAAATACTTTAAAAATGTACTATTTTATGATAATATTAATAAAAGAAGAGGTGATAATATGTCAGGACATAGTAAATGGTCTACAATAAAAAGAAAAAAGGGCGCTATAGATGCAGCTAGAAGTAAAGTATTTCAAAAAATAGCTAAAGAATTATATGTTGCCGCAAAATCAGGTGATCCCGATCCAGCTAACAACGCTAGCTTAAGAATGGTAGTTGAAAAAGCAAAAGCTGAAAATATGCCAAAAGCAAATATCGAATCAGCCATTGCCAAAGCAGCTAGTAAAGGTGCATCTGAAAATTATGAAGCTATTAGATATGAAGGTTATGGTCCTTCAGGAATCGCCCTAATGATAGATTGTCTAACAGATAATAAAAATAGAACTGCCGGATTTGTAAGAAGTACACTTACTAAGAAAAATGGTAATTTAGGTACTGATGGATCCGTTAGTTATATGTTTAAAAGAAAAGGCTTAATAGTCCTAGAAAATGTTTATGATGAAGATAAAATAATGGAAGATGCTTTAGAATTAGACATTTTAGATATAATCATAGATGAAGATATTACCATCTATACTGAACCAGAAAAATTCTTAGAAGTAAAAGATGCTTTAGATAAACTAGGATACAATAAGTATATCATGTGTGAAGTAACTTTCATTCCTGATAACTATATTGCTTTAGATGAAGAGAGTAGTGAAAAAGTCTTAAATCTAATTGAAGCCTTAGAAGATTTAGATGACGTTCAAGCAGTATATCATAATTTAGATATATAATTATAAGGAGTAAAAATGGATAAAAAATTAGAAGAATATCGCAAAGAAAGAGATTTAATAATTAATGAAATTGGTGACTTTGATGAAGAAGATTTTGTCAAATCAGGAATTTCTTTAGAAGAATATACTAATCCTAATGCTGATACTATTAAGAAATTAGTTGATTATGTAGCTCAAGAATATAATCAAACTACTATATATAGTGAATAGAGATAGATATTTAATATATTTATCTTTTTTTCATATTATATAGTATGAGACTAAAGGGGTATAAAAAAAAGAAGATAAGTGATTATCTTGGTAGAGGGATAATAATAATAGTTATGTCAGTTATTGGGGCTATTATATTTATAAATAGTTTTTCTAAGAGAGCTGAAGAGATACTATTACCGATGGCTGAAGCTAAGTTAAGAAAGATAGTGGCTACTTTAATTAATGAGTCTACAAATGATTTAAAGTTTGATAAAGATTTATTTACTTTAGTTAAAGATAGTAATGGAGAAATAAAGATGGTTAATTATAATAGTTATGAAGTTACTAAGTTAATTAATGAAGTTACAGGTAATATAGAGAATAGGCTTGATAAGATACATGATGGAGATAGTGACGAGGGGGTACTTGGTAATTATATTATTCAAGAGATACCTTTTGGAGTACTTATGGGGAAGAGTTTACTTAGAGGAGTTGGTCCTAAGATCAGGATTAAGAGTGAGATGGTAGGAAGTATGGTTAGTAATATTGAGACAGAGGTTAAACCATATGGTATTAATAATGCTTATGTAGAGACAAGAATATATTTAGCAGTAAGAGGAAAGATATACTTACCTTTTGTTACTAAGGACGTAGAAATAAGTAATGTAATACCAATATCATTAAATATAGTACAAGGAAGTGTTCCGTCAGGATATATAGCTAGTTATAAATAAAAGATGTTACCCTAAGGCAACATCTAGAATCATCATGACAGCGAATCCAATAATAGTAAAGAAAGCCATTAGTTCTTTCTTTTTATTAGTTTGACTTTCAGGAATTAATTCAGATACAATGACATAGATCATAGCTCCGGCAGCAAATGATAAGAAGAATGGTAAGAAAATTTGCATTTTTACTACTAAGAAAGCTCCAATAACTCCGAAGATAGGTTCTACGATAGCGGATAATTGCCCATAGAAGAAAGCCTTTTTACGTGATAAGCCTTCTCTTAGGAGGGGGATAGAAACAGCGGACCCTTCAGGAAAGTTTTGGAGACCGATACCAATAGCTAGCATTATAGCGGAGATGGTAGTGGCTCCAGTTAAACCATAATAAGTAGCTCCGAAAGCAATACCTACAGCAAGACCTTCAGGGATATTATGAATAGTAATTGAAGAGATAAGCATTAAGATACGCTTATTTTTTTTATCAAGTAATTTAGAGAAGATTTTATCTGCTAAAAATAATAAAATACCTCCAGAGAGAAAACCAATAGTGACAGTTAGCCAAGGATTAATATTCAAATTAGTAGAGTGATCAATAGCAGGACCTAATAAAGAAAAATAAGAAGCAGCGGTCATGACACCAGCAGCAAAACCTAACATAGCATCCATAACATTTTTACTAATCTTTTTAAAAAAGAAAACAATACTAGCTCCTAGAGCAGTAATACTATAAGTGAAAAGAGTAGCTATTAGAGCTTGATAAACATAATTAAGATTTAAAAACCAATTAAACATAAAACACCTCATTAATAGTGTATGAAAATGATAATATTTGGTTATGGTATATAACTATATTGAAATATAAAATATTTTATGATATAGTGAGTATAAGAAGTATTGGAGGGAATGTGAGTAATTATAAATTAGATAATCAAGAAGTAATATTATATGAAGGAAAAGGCTACTATGAAGAAATAAAGAAAGATATTCAGTTAGTATTAACTAATAAAAAGATAGTTATAGAAAGAGTAGGAGGATTATTTAAGAAAGAATTAAAATTAGTAGGAATAATACCACTAGAAGATATTAAAATATATAGAGATAAAATACAAGTAAAAAGACAAGATAATACAGTAATGATACAAACTATTGATAAGAATATATCTATATTATTTGATAAAGATAAGAATGCTCGTGAATTAGAAAGAGAGATTATTAATGCAAAGAGTGGTACTACTTCATTAGATAGAAATAAGAGTAGATTTAAGAAAGTAGTTAATTTTGTTAAAGATAATAAAGAAGTAGTATCAGTATTAGCTTCAGTAGTATTGGCTTTTGCTAGTAGAAATAGTGATAATGATATGGGGAAGAAATAGTGGAGAAAGAAAGATGGTTAGATTTAGCTATAGAGATACAATCAATAGCATAAGCAGGATTGACATATACGTATAATGTTTATGATAAAGAAAGATATGAGAGATTAAGAGATATTTCCATAGAGATGATAAGTTTAAAAACAGAACTAAAATTTAATAAAATAAAAGATTTATTTTGTAATGAAGAGGGATATCAAATTCCAAAGATAGATACAAGAGTAGTTATATTTAAAGATAATAAAATACTATTAGTACATGAAAATAATGATACTTGAGCATTACCATGAAGATGGT
>CAJMQX010000027.1 GCA_905215635.1 uncultured bacterium
AGCCATTAATATCATCAGGTAACATAATATCTAGTATCCATAGATTAGCAGGAATATCAATATTTTTGATTGCATCGTTGCCATTTGTAAATGTTATAACTTCATATCCAGCTTTTTCTAAGTAGGCTTTTATTAAGTTATTTAGATTGATTTCGTCTTCTACTAAGACTATTTTATATTTCATAAGAATAACCTCCACTTAAATTATAGCATGTTTTTTTATTTTGTTCTACTCATATATCACCTCCAATGTTAAATTAATTATAAAATTTAATTAAGTGAGAAATATCTAATAATTATGGAAAATTATGTAAATGATAAAATTTTAATTAAAGGCATATAATTAATAGGAGGTATTATGAAATATAAATATAAGGTTTGTGTATATGCAATATGTAAAAATGAAGAGAAATTTGTAGATAGATGGTATGAGTCAGTTAAAGAAGCTGATGAGATATATGTACTTGATACAGGTTCTACAGATAATACTGTTAGTAAACTTTTAGTGCATGGGATAAATGTTACTAGTTTGGAGATAATTCCGTGGAGATTTGATGTAGCTAGAAATAAATCGTTAGAGTTAGTACCTGAGGATACAGATATATGTGTATGTATTGATTTAGATGAAGTATTTTTACCTGGTTGGCGTCAGGAACTTGAGAATGTATGGGAAGAAGATACTACTAAAGTTAGATATATTTATAATTGGAGTATTAAGAATGATAAACCGGAAGTTAGTTTCTATTATGAGAAAATTCATAAAAGAGAAGGGTATAAATGGGTTCATCCAGTACATGAAGTATTATCATATGATGGAATAGAGAAGACAGTTACTACTGATAAGATTGTTTTAAATCACTATCCGGATAGAAAAAAATCTAGGGGTAGTTATTTACCTTTATTAGAATTATCAGTTTCAGAGGATAGTGAAGATGATCGAAATTGGCATTATTTAGGAAGAGAATATATGTATTATGGAAGATGGAATGATTGTATTGATACACTTATACATTATCTTTCTTTAAAGTCTGCTACATGGAAAGATGAAAGGGCAGCTTCGATGAGATATATAGCTAGAAGTTATTTTAATATGGGAAGATATAAGGAGAGTATGCTTTGGTATGAGCTAGCTATTAAAGAAGCTCCATGGCTACGTGATGGCTATGTAGAATATGCTATTAGAAAATATAGGCAAAAAGATTACTTAGAAGTAATTAGCTTATTGATTAAAGCATTAACAATTAAGGAAAAACAAATGACTTATATTAATGAAGTATTTAGTTGGGATTATACTATTTATAATCTTCTTAGTTGTAGTTATTTTTATCTAGGCTTTACTGATGAAGCATTATATTATATTGATAAGGCACTTTTGATGGATAAAGATAATAAATTACTTATAGATAATAAAAAGATAATAGAGAAGAAATAAATGTTTATATAGAATGAGAAAGAGAAAAGCGATTAATACTTTTCTCTTTTATGTTTATCTTAAGTATACTATTCTTTTTTTAGATACTTCTGCATTTAGATAAGTAATTATATAAGTTATTTCATATTTTCCAGCTTCTAGGGAGTTGATATAAGTAACTAAATCTTGTTCGTTAGTAAATGATTTATATGATGTATTGGTATCAGATTTAACTTGATATTTAATTGTAGCATTATTTGTTACATTGATAGTACCATCATTAGTAGTAGTATAAGTTATTTTTTTAACACCATCTTCTTCATATGTACCAACATTTGTATTAACAGTAGATTTACCATCTAGAGTAGCACTTAATTTACCAGTGGGTGCATCTCCTAGACTTACTTTTATTTCATATCCTGAACTGGCATTTGATTTGTAATTTTTATGTTCAGCTTTGATTACTAAAGTAGCATTACCATATCCGGTATAAGTATATGTGTTTTTAATAACATAATCTATTAGTTTTAAACTTCCGGAACTATCTTTTTGATAGATACCAAAACCAATTTCTCCTAGAGTGTTTTGATTATATTGAATTCTGTTAGAGATATATTTTTCTTTTTCATTGCCATATACGCTTTGATTGAAGTAACTCTTAATATAACTTTCACTTAATATTTTTGGTTCAGTATAGTTCCAAGTAATAGTAACACTGTTGTTTTTCTTAGTAGTATTTACACTTGTAATATTATCTAATTGACTAAATCTTTCTGATTCTTCAGTAGGTTGTGAACCTCTTACGAATACTTCAGTAGTAATTAAATCACTAGGAGTATATTTACTTGGTAATTTTGCAGGCCATGTTTCTCTTTCTACTTGAGTAGATACTACTGATGATGGCATTGTCCAACCTTTAGTATCTTTTGGTATGTAGTTCATTACGGCAGCTACAACACCTTCTTTTTGACCACCATAGCTAACGTTGTAAGTTACACGATCTGTTTCTTTATCATATATACTATCATAACCATACCATACAGCAATAGAATATTGAGAGGTATAAGCGACAGTCCATAAATCGTTAACTGCAGCGCCTGGTAAATTATATTTCTTTATAGTAGCTTCATCATAGTTACTAGTTCCTGTTTTAGCAGCGACATGTGAACCAGAATTGTAGGCATCTCTTGTTCCACCATGGAATCCTGCAGAAACGGCTGATTCTAGAATGTTATTCATAATATATGCAGTAGAGTCTTTCATAACTCTTGTTTTAGTAGGCTTATATTCTTTTACTTCACCAGATTCACGGAATTCAATTTTGGTTACAGAGTATGGTGAAGTATAGTAACCACCTGATGCAAATCCAGCATAAGCAGCAGCCATTGTTAGTGGGCTAAATCCTTCGGCAGCACCACCAATTGCATAAGCTTCGTTAATAGTGTTATCTACACCAGTAGTTTTGTTTACAATACGATAATTTTCAGAATTTTGATTTAATGATACATCTAGTCCTAAACTATATGCAAATTTTTGAATATTTTTAGTTCCTACTTGTTGGAATGCTTTTAAGGCAGGAACGTTTCTTGAATATTGAAGGGCATATCTAGTAGTTACTAGGCCATCAAATCTTCCATCCCAGTTATTAACTGATGGTCCATCGGTATATGTCCAAGGTTCGTCATTAAATAGGGTATATGATGAGAAATTGTTATATTCGATACCAGGACCGTAATCAAAGATTGGTTTAGCGGTAGAACCTGGTTGTTTTTTTGCTTCAGTAGCATAGTTAAATATTCTTACACCATTAGGTCTGTTACGACCATTACCAACAGCAGATATAGCACCAGTTTCAACATTTACTACAGCAATACCAGCTTGAACTAATTCATCGTTTTTCCAGTACCATTCATTATTACTTAGAATACTATTAATACCATCTTGGATACTTTTTTCCATAGTAGTATGTATTTTCATTGAAGTAGTATAAGGATTTTCTCCAGTTAATTTTTCAACTTCTTTAACAACAACATCAATAAATCCTTGATATTCAGTTTCAGTATTGTTATTAGCTAATAGACTTTCAATAGTAACTTTTTTAGCCAAAGTAGCTTCATCTTTAGTAATATATCCATGACGCACCATTAAATCAAGTACAGTATTTCTTCTAGATATAGCACTTTCCATATTTTTATAAGGGTTATGTCTGTTTGGTGCTTGGAATAGTCCTGCTATTAATGAGGCTTCTGGTAAAGTAAGTTCTGAGACATCTTTTCCAAAATAATATTTTGAAGCTTCTTGTACACCATATACGTTAGCTCCTAGGTTATAGTTATTTACATATAATTCAATAATTTCTTCTTTGGAGTATTCTTTTTCAACTTTAAATACGGCTAGATATACGTCTTGGAACTTACGAATTATTTTTTGTATTTTGCTTTTTTCAATACTATCTTTTTTAGTTAAGTTATTTTTTACTGTTTGCATGGTTAGGGTAGAAGCACCACCAGCATCACGGCCAAGTAATTGAAGAACTGTAGCTTTAATAAATCTTGGTAAGTCTACGCCATTATGTTGGAAGAATCTGGAGTCTTCGGTAGCAATAATAGCATCAATTAAGACTTGAGGTAATTTATCATAACTTACACTTTCTCTTTTTTGGGCTCCTAAAGTAGCAATAATTTCACCATTTATATCATATACTACAGTTTGATCTTTTACATCAAAAGCAGATTCTGAAAATTTTGGTGAAGAGATTGCAATGTATCCAAAGAAAGCAGTTAGAAGTAGAATTCCTATTATTCCTATTATAAGAATGACAGTTAAAATTCTTTTCCATAAACTTCGTTTATTCTTTTTTTCTTTAGAATTTACTTTTTTACTTTTTATAGTAGTTTTACTAGGAATATTCTTACTAGTAGTTGATTTATTCTTAGTACTTGTGTCCTTTGCTTTAACACTACTATCTTTTCTTTTAGCAGTAGTTCTAGTTCTACTACTAGTTTTAGTTTTCTTTTCATCAATTGTATCTTTAATTTTTTCTTGCAGTTTTTCAAACATATTCTTTTTTTTGACTTTTCTCACTTTTTCTCAACTTCCTTACTTATCACTTGTCTATTATATTATAATATAGAAATTATAAAATATCAATTAATTTTAAATAATCTAGACGGGGATTATATTTTAGGCTAACTACTTTACAATTATTTGTAAAATATTCATAGGGGATAGATTTTCTGCTATTAGTGTTTATGAAATCTATTAGATTACTGCCTGGTAAAATAAATGTTTTATTATGATAGTTAAATCTAATTATTAGAAAGGCTATTCCTTGGTATTTTAATACATTTTTTATGTGTTCTATTTGATGAGTGTGAATATTTGACAATGGGAAACTAGTTTTACTATTAGTTTCTTTAGCATCAAATTCAAGATATTTTCCTTGATATATACCATTATAATCAAGAGTAGATTTTTGCTCATAGAAACCATCTTTAATTCTAGTTTTAGTTTCATTTACTTTAAGTACTTTAATAGGGGTAGGTTTCTTATAAATAAGAGCAATATTTTTATCTAGATAGTAATTGTTAGTAAGATTTATGTCTTGCTCAAGAGTCATGCCACGATTTCCATAGTTTATTAATTTATTATTTTTAATTGTTATCATAAATTCACCTAGTGATAATTATACTATAAAAGGGAAAGAAAATCTACTTTAAGTTATAAAGTAGATTTAGTTATGAATTATACTTTTAATTTTTTTTAAGAATTTTTTTAATATAATTATTAAGTGGTTTAGAAGGAGTATTTTGTTTTTCTTGTAAATTTTTAGAAACTCTATATTTTGCTAGATTATAGGAATTGTCACATTTACCACTAGTGACTTTTTCTTCAATCCATAAATTATTTTCTTCTTCTAATTTAGATAGCAGTTCTTTTATGTCTTCTAATGATAATATAAGATTTTTAGTAAAAGAACTTATTTCAGATATTTCATTGCTATTTACAGATAAGTTATTTGTTATATCATAATAGTGATCATTATCTGTTTTTAGAAGTAGGCCATAATAATAGATAGTGGTAGTTATAGTATTATGACTAATTTCATTATTAAAGAAAGTCTTACGATATTTCTTTTGATACTTGGCAAAAGATAAATCTTTTAAGTTGTATTTTGATTTACTACTTAATTTAGATACTGCTTTAGAATATATTGTCTCTTTCATAGTAATTTCCTTTCAAATAAATTATAACACTAAATTATATTAAAGACAAAATAAAAATCCTTAATATAAGGATTAATATTTTAAATGGCGGAGTGAGAGGGATTTGAACCCTCGCACCAGTTTCCCAGTCTATGCCCTTAGCAGGGGCACCTCTTCGGCCTCTTGAGTATCACTCCGAAATTGCTTACAACATCAATTTTATAATATCATGAGCAATTTGTCAACTACTTTTTAGCTAAATATTCATCATAAGTTAATTTTGAGTCATAGACATCTTTAGCAACATCTTTTCCTAAGTAACGATAATGCCATTCTTCATACATATATCCAGTTATTTTTTCTTTGCCTTCAGGATACCTTAGAATGAAACCATATTTATAAGAATTATTTACTAACCATTCATATTCTTTATCGCCCTTAGAAATAAAACCACTCTTGTTAGCTATATCCATAGCTAGACCTGTTTGATGTTCAGAATAACTTGCTCTAGCAGAATAAGTTTCAGCAGCAGCAAAACCATCTTGATTAACATATCTATTATATAGAGCTTTTTGAGTAGCATAAGAACGATAACCAGATCCAGCATAAATATAAATGTTATCTTTAGTGGCGGCTTCACACATTTCTTCAAAAGCTATTTTAGCATCATGTCTTAATTGATTACTTCTACCTAACCATTGATATTTAGAATTAATAGTTTCTAAATCGGATGGAGCATAATTATTAGATAATTTATGATATTTATTTACTAATACTAATAAATCATCTTGATTAGTAATATCAACAACATTAGTATAATAATCATTATCTAGACCAATATTAACATAAGTAATGGCAGTTTCTCGCTCAAGAGTGTTACTAGATAGATATTTAATATATCTTTCTAAATAATCTTCTTTAAAATAGCTAATACTAATAATAGAAGTTAGATCCTTAATATAAGTATTATTTAGTATAAAATTAATAGAATTATCATTTAATTTACTATAAATAGTATTTATATCATTAGAAGTATATCCTAGTGATAATAAAGAATTTATATTAGATAGATAGTTTTGTTTATCAAGATAGTTAATATCTAGATATTCATTAGTATATTTAGGATTAAAATATTCAGTATTAATAATATTTTCTAAAGTTTTAGAATACTTCTTAGAAAGAATACTAGTATTTAGACTTTTATCTTTAAAAGCAGTAACAGTTTCTTTATTATAACCAGTTTTCTTAGAAAGATAGATAGTATTTATATTATCTTTATTAATTAGAAAAGTTATTGCTAATATAATAAGGATAAGAGGAAGTACTAATTTTAAAGTTTTCTTTATACTAAATTTTCTTCTTTTTCTGTGTTTCATATAATCACCTATTTAAATATATCACAAAGTTAGAAAAAATACTAGTAAAATGATGTACAATTTTTGTCAAGCCTATTGTAAATATTTTAATTATAGAGTATTCTAGATATATAAGATAAGGGAGTGTGATAAAATGATATATCCATCTATTGATAAACTTTTGACAATAGTAGATTCTAAGTATACTTTATGCTATATAGCTTCTAGCAGAAGTAAACAAATGATTAAGACAGGCTATTATCAAAAACCAGTAAATGAATACAAGTCTAAAAAGACTATTGGAAGAGCGTTAGAAGAAGTATATGATAATTTAATTCACGTAGAAAAAAGATAAGTAGTTATCTTTTATTCTTTTATGTGATATAATATGAGCTAGATGAGGAGATGAGGAAGATATGAAAGATAAACTAAATTACAAATTATTAAATATTCTGATAATTATAGCAATAGTATGCCTATTATATTTAATTAAAGGATTATGGATAGGAATAGTAGCTAATGTATTTAAAATAATATCACCATTCTTATTAGCATTTGCTTTAGCTTACATATTATATCCATTAGTAAAAAAACTTATAGATGCAGGAAGTCCTAAATGGTTGGCTATTTTAACAGTATGTATATTAGGAATAGGATCACTATTAATAATTATTTTACTTACAGCACCATTATTATATGAACAAGTATTATTATTTCTTAGTAATATATCAGTATTCTTATCTGATATGTCAACGAAGTATGAAATTAATTTTGGTTCTTTACAAACTTCTTTAACAGAATTTTCTACTAATATTATATCTTCAATTGGAAGTAGTATTTCTAATGGAGCTATATCAGTAGTTAATGCTTCAATTGGAGTTATTACTACAGGAATAGTAGTAGTATGTGCAGCAGTTTATTTTCTTATAGATATGGGAAAAATTAGAGAAGGAGTAATTAAATATTTAAATGCTCGTAATAAAAGAACAGCTAATTATTTAAAGAAACTTGATACAGAACTTACTAAATATATTGGAGGTATGGGATTAAATATATTAATTCAAATGGCAGAATATACATTAGGGTTCTTTATAATAGGGCATCCTAACTATTTAATATTAGGAATACTATCAGGATTATCTGCTATTATACCTTGGTTTGGAGGCTTCTTAGTAGCGGTAATATCCTTATTAGTATCTTCAGTAATTAGTGCTAAAATGTTTTGGTTAACAGTAGTTATATGTATTATAGGTCCTACTCTTGATGGAAATGT
>CAJMQX010000028.1 GCA_905215635.1 uncultured bacterium
ACTATTAATTACTATACGTAAATTATAACATTTACTGATTTAATTGTAAATTTAAATAATTAGATTTTACGAAATATTAATTGTATTTTGTATTATCTTTTGTTGTTTTATGTTGAACCTTTTTGTTGATTATTTGGGGGTTTATGTGAAACTCGTTTTGGGGTTTTTATTTAATTAAAAGTAATCTTTTATGTAATCCCTTAACTTCGACATAGTTAATGGCTCACTTTCTCCGTCTATGAAGTATAAATCATCGTTTTGAATATAGTCCGCATAGTGCATAATTAGTAGGTTTTTCAAGGAATTGCTTAATATTATTTTATGTGGGTTTATGCTTTCTATATTACTTTTTTCGAACTTTGTGATGTATCCATTATAATAAGTTATCTTGATGTCTTTTCTGAATGTTAATGACTCTATTTTTTGCCTAATTTCATTACTAATTTCTAGCTTTTTGAACTCCACTTTCATTTCTTTGCCTCCAGCAAAGCTTTTATTTACTTGGCTTTATGGTACATTCTAGGGTGTTTCGGGAGAATAACAGCATCTGCTCCATGTAAATATAAAACACCCAAAAGGTGTTTTTTTCATCTATGCAATGAGGGAATCAATCACCCATCTATCTCTATAAAAAGCATTTAATCCAAATACAAGCAAAAATGAGAAAATGGAAAAACGTTTATTAATAACTTTTAAATATGTTTTTTCAGAACAAAAAATACATTAAGCGTATCTATTATTACTATTTTATTTCAACTTCAAACTAAATTTTATTGAACCGTTACTACATATCAAATTATTAAAAAGGAAAAAGTCAAGCTTGCGATCATCTTAAACTTCTATTTAAGCAATTATTACTATATTGAAATTTAACTATACATATAAATGCAATATATAACTTGCTTTTATTGTATTGCTTTTGCTATTTCTTTCGCCTGTTTTTGAATTCTTTCATTATCATATAACTCTATTTGATTATTTAAAATGTTTTTAAAATCTTGCGGTTTGCTTATCATATCAAAGTGAAATACAGTAGATGATGTTGTAATTGAAATGGTACCATAATTAAATAGTTTTCCAAATAATCCTTGTTCAACTTGAACGCCATTAATTTTGTTTAATGGACTATCTAGCTCATTGGTATTAATAAGTCCAGTTTTTCCACGAATTCTTTTGTTAGTAATTATTATTTTTGTTGTAAAAAATTTAATTATATCTTTTATCATCCATATAAAACCCACAAGTATAGCTATGGCAAAAAAGTCAATAATTAATTTGATTATAAGAACAGCGACAGATATTTTAGCTTCTTTAATAGTTTCTTCCATCTAATAATACCTCCTTCCTAATATAGTATATCATAAAAACTTCACACAGACGACATATTTTTTACAAAAAATGTGAAATAATCAATATCAGAAAGGAAGTGATATACTTTGACCAGTAGATATTCAAAAGAACAATTATCATTAATTGTTAGAAAAAATATTAGAAAATATCGCTTAATGAGAAAGTATACGCTTCAAGAACTTGCTGATTTAACTGGATTAACACATGGATATGTCAGAGACTTAGAATGTTTATCAATAGAAAAAACACCATTACTTGAAACTATTGGTAAATTTGCAGATGCTTTAGAAATAGATATTCGCCAACTATTTGATGATATAAATTAACAAAAACGCATAAACATAATTATTAGTTTTAGTGTTTTTTATTATATTACAATTAAATTATTATTTCACACCACTACTCAGATTAAAGCAACATATGATATAATAAACATAGGTGATATATTATGACTTATAATGAAAGAAAACTTGCCTATGATAAAGTAAATACTCCAGAAGAACTACAAGAATTTATGGATAAATATTTAAAATATGGTATATATGGTACAGACAATAAAATATATGAAAATTGGAATTCTGATGTTAACTCTGAATTTCAAATTGCTTGTCAGACAAAATATTCTCTATGTGATGCAAAAAGATATTTACAATATGGTTATGGAACATGTTGGGATCAAGTTGAATTAGAAAGAGACTGGTTTACTAAACATAAGTATGAATTTAAAACATTGTTTATCTGGTTCTTATTTGAAGAAACAAATAACTATACAACTCATACTTATTTAATATATAAAGATAAAGAAACCGATAAATATTGTTATTTTGAACATTCTGATTATAATAACCGTGGAATTCATAAATTTGATACATATAAATTAGCAATACAATACCAAAAAGAAAAATACATTGAAAACAATCAAAATAATGGTAATATTATAGATGCTAATATATTAAGCCATTTAAAGATTTATGAATTTAATCAACCTAAATATGGTATCAATATGGAAGAATATCTTTCTAATATTTTAAATTCAAATATTATCTATGAAAACAATAAATTTGTTTAAAACATTACCATATCAACAATTCTGTTGATAATATCTTTTAGTAATATAAATCAAAATAAAATGCAGAAATTCTTAAACTAAATCTTATTATAAATATAAGAATATAGTTTATATATCTGCATCTTTTTATTTTAAATAATTTATTTATAACTATAAAATCCTTCTCCTGAAGACTTACCTAGTTTACCTTCATCTATATACTTCTTTAGTAACTTTTCCATTCCTTTAAAATTGTAAGGTGCTAAAAATGAAGGTATTTTAGTATACATAAGCACTATATTATAAGCTGTCTTAAGACCTACAGTATCTAATATTTCAAATGGCCCTTCTGGAGCTCCTGTTCCAAGTTTCCAAGCCTTATCTATACTTTCAGGATCAGATACTCCATTAACTAATAAATCAAGACTAGCAAATAAAAAAGGTATTAATATTGAATTTAATAAATATCCTGCTTTCTCTTTTCTAACTGGTAAAGCAATCATTCTAATGTTTTTAGCAAAATTAATAATTTCTTCAAAATATTTATCTTCAGTATCTTTGTGTACCATAACTTCAGCTGTATTATGTTTCCATATTGAATTAGCAAAATGAAGTGCTAAAAACATTCCAGGTCTTCCTGTATATTTAGCTAATTTGCTAGGTAACATTGTTGATGAATTAGTAACTACAATTGTCTTTTCAGGAAGAATTGGAGCCATTTTTAAATACAGTTCTTTCTTGGCATCAAAATCTTCAGCCATTGATTCTATTACTAAATCACTATCACTAACTGCTTTTTCTATATCTAGTTCTAATTTAATACTCTTATATGCTTCTTCTATTTTTTTTAAACATTCATCTTTATCAAAATCTTCATAATCAGCTATTCCAAAACACCAGTTCTCATAAGATTTTCCTTCATTAGTATCCATTAATTTAATAGAGTCTATATAAGAATTCTTAACCATTTCTAATTTTGGTTTAGTCCTTTCAATACTGCCTTCACTTCTTAACCATATTGTCACATTAAATCCTGAATATGCCGCTTGAAAAGCTATTTGTGTTCCTAAAACACCGCCCCCCATAACTGTAACATTCTTAATCATCTATTATCACCTCACCTATCATTATTTTGATATATATCTAATGTTTTAAATTTAATAACTTATATTTTATAAAAGTTAAATAGTATCTATTTCTTTTTAGTTTTAACAATATTTCTTTCTTTTTGATTAACACCATCTAAATACCATAGTAAATTAGCTTTATGTATAAATACTCCATTAATATTTGGAAAATAACTTGTAAACTCTGCTATATCTACTAGAAAAGGAACATTAAAACAATTTTCTTTAGTATCTACCATATATCCTGTAAATATTTCTTGATACTTAATTTCTTTATCTACAATAATCATTTCAAAAATATATTTTAATTCTGTAGTTGTATCTACTTGTTTTCCATCAATATATTTATCAGTTATTTTTCTAAATTTTCCTACTACTAAATTATCTGCTTCATACATTTCTTTCATTCGGTAATTCTTATTAATCATACTTATATTTTTCTTTTTATTATTCATCCATATTCCTCCTAAATTAAGATAACTCTTAAAAATTTACTTTCACAAATTATCTCTCTATCAAAATTATATCACAATTCTACTTTCTCTAAAAGTTTTATTATCTTTTTTTACACATAGTTCACTTTTTGTAAGTAGATATTTTCATACATATATGTTATAATCATCCTAATAGGATACACACTTTTGTTGATATCTGTTAATTATCCTATACTTATATAAAGGAGGTGCTGTATTAAGGATTGATAATCCTAATATAGATATCAACATAACTATAAAGAAGATTATAATATTTTTATTGTAATATTTTCTTATTATGAAAGGATGTAAAATGAAAAAGAATAAATTTATATTAATGTTATGTGTATTGACATTTATGTTAACTGGATGTGTTAAATATAATGCTAATATGAACATAAATAAAGATAAGTCAATGGACTTTTCAATGATTTATGCTCTTGATACTTCTTTATTTGAAGATCAAGAATTATTAAGTGATGAGGATAAACAAAAGTTAGAAAGTCAAGGATTTACTATTACCGACTATTCTGAAGGTACAATGAAAGGTTATACTTTAACTAAGAAAATTAGTAATATTGATTATGTTAGTACTACTAGTAATGCTTCATATGATTTATCAGGCCTTCTAGATTCAAATGCTACTAATAGTTATATTTTCAAAGTAACAAAAGGTCTTTTAAAGAATACTTATACAGCTAATTTTACTTTTGATGCTTCAGAAAGTGATATAAATTCTGATTCTACTGATACTACTGATAATTTGAATGACCTTTTCTCTAATGATGAAGAAGAAGAAACAATTTTATCTGAAGAAAAACAAGAAGAAACTAATCAAGAAGAAACCAATTTAAATGGAAACATAGATTTTTCAGACATGGATCTATCTTCTTTAACATCAAATTTAGATTTAAGTTTCAATGTAAATCTTCCTTATTCAGCAAAAAGTAACAATGCTACTAATACAAGTGACAATAACAAAAAATTAAGTTGGAATCTTTCTTCAACTGAAATATCAACTATTGAGTTTACTTTTGAATTATATAATATGACTAATGTTTACATAGGAATAGGACTACTTGTTATATTAATTACTGCAATAGTTGTCCTTATCGTAAGTAAAAAGAAAAATTCATCTGATAAGAATTCTAATTTAAGTAGTGAAACAGTTGAAAAACAAAATAATATAGCTAATCAACAAGATAATCTTATGGGTAATCCATTTCAACCTGTTAATCCCAATCTTCCATATCAACAAATGCCAACTCCAGAAGTTATAAATTCTACAAATAATTTTGGAAATACCATTCCAGGACAAGTAAATCAAATGACTGATGGAATGCCTCAAACTATAGGATCATCTCCTAGTCAAATATCACCAGTTAACCAATCCATACCTGGAGCAACTTTTAATCAAGTAAATTCAGAGCCTTCTATTGATTCATTAAATCAACAACCAATTTTAAATCAAAATACCAATCAAGTTAACCCTACAAATATTTCTTCTTTACCACAAGATAATCAAGGAATATAATGCTTGATAATTAAAATTTAGACTAAAATATAAGCTAGAATATAAACTAAAATATCTAATAACAAAAAAGTTATCATACTTGATATAAACAAACAAAAAAGAATATTGCTATAAGTGATGTATACTTAACTATCTCATCATCTAAAAGCAATATTCTTTTTCTATAATAATTAATCAAATTAATTCATGTATTTATAACCATATCGTCTTTATTTCATCAATCCAAATCCTGATACAACGCTTCTTCCGGCGCCGCCATTTACTTTTTGTCCATATATATTTAAAGGATTATTAATAAGTTTTCCTTCAACAACTAAACTACTTGAAGCTCCGCCATCTAAGTTTCCGGCATTATAAGCACCATATTTCTTTAAAGTTTCTGCAATTTGATAAACAGTTGGTCCTTTTGCATGCATTCCTTCAGTAACTAAAAATAATACAATTCCATCTTGCCTTTGAGCAATAGCAACTCTTGAAGCTCTCAAAAAGCCTCCAACTTTCTCATCTTCATCTACCAAGATTTTACCATCTTTTATTAAGAATGGTCCAAATTCTAAAGCATCACGTACTCCCATATTTAAAGCTTCTTCTCCAGTAGTATTAAGAAGTACTAATTTATTTTCTTTATTAAATCCTATCAATTTTGCTGTTCCCTTACTATCCCAAGTAATCTTTCCATCTTCAATAACATATCCAAGAGGAATATCTGAACCAGTTCCCCAATCTACAAATCCTCCTCCATTAATACATACTAATCCATCATATCTTTTACATATTTCTTTAACTGTCTGTTGACCAGTATTATTCTTATTGAAAGCCTTAGAACTAACAAGTTTAACTTTTGAAGCATCATATATTACTACTAGATAACTCTTATAACCATCAATTTCCATATTAATAATTTTATATTCAGAATTATCATCATTAGTAAGAATTTCTTCTTCATATTTATTCATATCTTCATTATTTTTATCATTATTATCATTAGTAGCCACTTCATAACTATCTTTTATTGAAATATAATTCTTTTCATTAATCTTATTAAGAACTAACTCATCTCCATATAATGTAGCAGCTAATCTTAATTTATCATTTTTTATTAATAATTCACTTATTCCTGATTTAAATATTATAATAATTCCACATAATAGTATCATCATCAAGGTAATAATTCCACTAATTATTGTTAACTTCTTCATTATTCTACTCCTACTACATAAGGATTATCCTTACTTCCATTTCCACTTGTAATTCTATTTTTATCTATATATATTGTAGGTACTATCTTTCTAACTAAATTAATCTTAGTATCAGTAATTTCACTATCATATAAATATACTGTATTATCATCTTTAGGACTAATTAAATAGAATAATTCATTATCATTATTTAATTTTAAATCAGCAATGCTTAGCATTCCTATTTTTGCTTTAACTGTTTCTTTATAAATATCTTTATAACTATTCTTATAATTACCTACATTCCATTTATGATTATTAATAATATTCTTATAAGATAGTCCCTCTAAATAATTGTTATTTAAATAGTATCCTATATTATCTTTATCACTAAGATTATACTTATTACTCTTACCAAATGCCATCTTTTTTGTAAGTCCATTACTTAAACATAGTCCTACTTCCCCATTATTAGTGTCATATACATTCCATATATCATTATCTATTTTTACATAATCTCCTAACGTAATATCTTTATAATCATTAACTATATAAGGATTATCTTTACTACCATCTCCTGATATAACTGTAATATTATTATTTAATCTAACAACAGGTCTTACTTCTAATAATTCATCACTATTAGTTTTAATTATCTTACCACTACTAACGGCATATCCCATATTATTATCATAGTTGTTTAACCAATATTTTCTATCATTAAGTAAATAACTCTTACTATCATCTATTGAATTAATAATATCTTCTATACTAGGAAGTCTAACATAATTACTACTATCGATATTTTGACATTTTCTTTTTTCTATTTTACTAATATTATCTTTACAATAAGTTACTTTAGTTAAATCTTTTTTATCTATATTATTTAAAAATACTTCATTTAAATATTTATCAATATCATTATTTTTATTCATCAGAATATTCACTTCATCATTACTAATCATATCTAATGAATTATCTTTATTAATACTAATAATTCTAAATAATAATTTATTAAATACTACATAATTGTTAGGATTTTCTCCCTTAAATATTTTAGTATCTCCATCTATATAAACATCTTCATTCTTTATATCAAAATTCACTTCATTCTTATTACCTATATCTTTATTATTAATAAAATTAATTATTAAGTAACTTATTATTATCAGAACAAATATTAAACATCCTATACAAAAAATAATTCTCTTTTTAAATGTTATTTCTTTTTTATTCACGTCTTTGTTCATGCTTCTACTCCATATTATTATTCTAATTATAACAAAAGAGCCTTTATCTATCAAT
>CAJMQX010000029.1 GCA_905215635.1 uncultured bacterium
GAAGAAGTTATGGATGTTTTATCACAATACGATATTACTGTTGAAAAATATGATAAATATAGCTATTTAGAAGAAAGATTTTTATTTCTTAGAAAATTACTTGTTATTAGAGGATTAGAATTACCTAGTGAACCAAAAGAAGTTAGTGTATCATTAGATGATTTCATTTATGTTATCGAAAATATTCGTGATAATGACATTGATAAGATTGAAAGTGAAGAAATATCTTATAATTTTGATGGAGATGAAGAATTTTATAATACAGATGCTGAAGATGAGTATTCTTTAGATTTTGCAATAATAGAAAGAAAAAAGCTTTATGAACAAGCAATTGAAGAATTTAAAGAAAAATACCAAACTAATGATAGTATGACTAGAAAATTATCTTTATAAAATGTAGAATTTAAAAGCCCGTTTCTTATATAGAAGCGGGTTTATTATTTTTATTTTACGATTAGTTATCATCTCTGCCAACAACTATTAGAGCTAATCTTAATATTTGAAGTAATGATGACATAAGTGAAGCAACATAAGTGAATGCTGCTGCTCTTAACATAGTCTTAGAATCTCCTGACTCATAATCATTTAAAATATTTAGACGTTTTAATTCTTTTCCAGCACGAGATGAAGCATTAAATTCAACAGGTAAAGTTACTAATTGGAATAGGAGAATGGCTAATAAGAGATATAGGCCAAACTTAGCTAGACCAACAACGTTGAAAATTAGACCAATTACTACGACAATGTAACCAAACTTTGATGAAAAGTTTACAAAAGGAACAAGAGATCTTCTTATTTTTAGAAAACGATATCCTGTTTTATCTTGAATAGCATGACCACATTCGTGAGCAGCTACGGATACTGAAGCAATAGAGTCTCCTTCATATATTTCTCTTGATAAATTAACAGTTTTTCTTTGAGGATCATAGTAGTCAGTTAATTCTCCAGGCACTTTATTTATCTTAACATTTTCTAATCCATTAGCATCTAGAATTTGTCTTGCTGTTTCATAACCAGTATTTTTTTTGGTTGTAGGAACATTTTTATATTTTTGATAACTAATTTTAATAAAGATTTGGGCAACAAAGGTAATTATTATTCCTAATAGAGGAAGACCATAATTAATCATGAAATAATAATTATAATCCATTATTTAGTCACCTCATAGGTTGTTCCTTCACGAGTATCTTTTAGAATAATACCTTTATCTTGTAGTTCTTTTCTAATAGAATCTGCTAATGCATAATCTTTATTTTTCTTTGCAGTATTTCTCTTTTCAATCATATCTTCAATATAAGATACTAAGTCGGCATCAATAGTGTCTTTTTGACTTAGATCTGCAGGTTCTTCTTTTAACAAGTCAAGAGATAGAACTTTATCAAATGATTCTACTAAAGATAATTTAGTGTTATCATTTAAATCGCTTTTTAGAACATCAAATAGAACAGTTAATGCATTAGAAGTATTTAAATTGTCTGATAATGCTTGTTTAAATTTTTCATTATATTTATCAAATTCTTCTTTAGAGATAGGACTATCATCTTTTTTAAGAGATCTTACTTTTGATAAGATTTTATTATATGTATTGTTAGCAATATCTAGTGATTCATAAGTAAATACTAGTTGTTTTTTATAGTGTGATTGTAAGCAGAATAAACGATACGCTAATGGATTATATCCTTTATTTATTAATAGATCTACTGTTAAGAAGTCACCATGTGATTTACTCATTTTACCAGATTGGTCATTTAAGTGTTCAGTATGTACCCAATAATTACACCATTTGTGACCGATATAACTTTCTGTTTGAGCTATTTCGTTAGTATGATGAGGGAAGATATTATCAACACCACCACAATGAATATCAAGATGTTCTCCAAGATATTTTAATGAAATACATGAACATTCAATATGCCATCCAGGATATCCTAAGCCCCAAGGACTTTCCCATTTTAATTCTTGATCTTCAAACTTAGATTTAGTAAACCACAATACAAAGTCAGCTTTATTCTTCTTATTATCATCTTCTTCAACAGTGTCTCTTACACCAGATAATAATTCTTCAGCATTGTGATTAGTTAATTTGTAGTAATCATCTAACTTTGATGTATCAAAGTAAACATTACCTGAAGCTATATAAGCATAACCTTTATCAAGTAATCCTTGAATTACTTTGATATACTCAGGTATTTGAGTAGTAGCAGGCACAACAGTTTCTGGCCATTTTATATTTAGTCTTTCACAGTCATGTTTAAAACAATCAGTATAATACTTAGCTATTTCAAGAACAGTCTTATGTTCTCTTTTAGCACCTTTAACCATTTTGTCTTCACCAGTATCAGCATCACTTGATAAATGACCAACATCAGTAATATTCATTACACGATTAACATGATATCCTAGATAATTAAGAGACTTTTCTAAAATATCTTCAGCAATATAAGTTCTTAGATTACCAATATGAGCATAATGATATACTGTTGGACCACAAGTATACATCTTAACTTCTTTTCCTTCATAAGGAACAAATTCCTCAATTTTCTTTGATAAAGTATTATAAATTTTCATAAACATTCCTCCTCGAATTACTTATAATTATACCATTTATTATATTTTATGTAAACAAAATCCAATTAGAAAAGTATGTTTTATTTTGGGATAATTATGGTAATAATGAAATTAATATAAAAAGATATTTGTCAAATTACTAAGTTTATATTGATTTAAAAATTAATGATATGTATACTAATGATAGGGATGTGAATTATGAAAAAAGGAAAATTTATTGTAATATCAGGGCCTTCTGGAGTAGGAAAAGGAACTATATGTAATAAACTTATAGATGATTTGTTAGCAGAATATTCTGTTTCTTATACTACTAGGGAACCTAGAGAAGGGGAAGTAGATGGTGTTAACTATAATTTTATTTCTAAAGAAGATTTTGAGAAGATGATAGGGAAAGGAGATTTCTTAGAATATAATTGTTATAATGGAAATTATTATGGTACTTCTAAGGGATATGTGATGGATAAAGTTAACAACGGGATTAATGTTATTTTAGAAATAGATGTTAATGGGGCTAAAAATGTTAAGAAAATATACTCAGATGCTTTACTTATATATATAGCACCACCATCAATGGAAGAATTAGAAAAAAGACTTATTGGTAGGGGAACTGAAGATAAAGAGAAAATTAAGGCGCGATTAGAAATTGCTAAAGAAGAAATGAAACAAGTAAACATATATGATTATGTAGTAGTTAATAATGATTTAGATACTACAATAAATGAAGTTAGAAACATAATACTAGGATGGGTGAAATAATGGATAGAGTTATTCAAATAGGAAAGAAATATAAACATTTTAAAGGGAAGATGTATAAAGTATTAGATATTGTTTATGATAGTGAGAGTAATAATGATGATGAATATAAAAAAGTAGTTATATATCAAGCTTTATATGGAGATAAACTTAAATGGGCTAGGCCTTATGATATGTTTAATAGTGAAGTAGACCATATTAAATATCCTGATGTTAAACAAAAATATCGCTTTGAAGAAGTAGATGAATAATTAAGAATATTTAGTAATGAGATAAACGATATTCAATAACAAATTATATATAATAATAAATTATTTTTGACAGCATTTAATAGATAATACATGACGTATATTTTAGGAGTTAAATATGAAAAAGAAAACTATAATGGGAATTTTAAGTGTATTTATTGTAATAATCTTAATAATAGGATATTTAGTAATAATAGATTTAAATCAAGAAAAAAAATTAAAACAAGAACTTGATGAAATTAATGACTTGGTAGGAGATAGTAATTCTTCTTTAGAAGAGATAGAGAAAAGATTAGATAAAACAGTTACTAAAGGGGACTACAAGATAGTAGAAAAAGCCTTTAAAAATTATTTAAAAGATAGTTTTAATAACGTTATTTTGATGATAGGATACTTATCTGATGAGAGAATTACTAGTATACTGACAGCTGATAATTATAGAATAGATGGACCTGAATTTCTTAAAACTAAGAAATATATTATGGATACTAAAAATGGATTATTAGAATGTATGGATACTTATTATGAGATGTTAACTGAGGAGAAGGCATTATCTTATATAGAAGGTAAGGGACTAGATGATTATTATATTGACTTTTATAAAGAAGAGATAATTGCTAATATAGAAGAAGAAAAAAAAGATAGAACATTAGAAAATTCAATTAATGAAGTAGTAAAGATGCTTGATACTACTAATGAGATTATAAATTTTCTTAGTGAAAATGCGGGTAAGTGGGAAATTATAGATAATAGTATTTCTTTTAGTAATGAGGAAGATACTAAAAAGTATAATCAAATGCTTACAGAGATTATACTTATTGATAGTGATAATTTACCTTTTAGTAAATAAATAGTCATTTAAAAAGATTATCTTTATAGATAAGTTTAGTATTATTATCAAGTTTTGTTATTTATCAATATTACTTGATAATGATTTATATTTGTTTCTTAAATAGGAACTTTAACTTATTTTATATAGAGATAATCTTTTTTTATTATTTATTTATGTATTTTAACTCACCCATTTTTGATGTAGGTACGAAACCTGGAGCTGATGATAAAACGTCAGGAATACGATTTACAATAGCAGCACATGTTAACTCTACAGTAGATGGTCTTGTGATAACTAAATTAGTATTAGGTTCACCACAGATAGTCCAATCATTTTTATCGCAATCGTCTTTTCCATATACTTTACCAATACATTCAGTTTCTAATGTGATACCTTCTTTAGTAGTAGTAGTTACTATAGCACTCATACCAGTAGCGATACCACTTTTAATATCCATTTTTAAAGTATCTGAATGAATATCTTCATCAGAAAACATAGGAATACATTTTTGTGATTGACTAGTAACAGTTAATCCCAACTTATCACATAACCAGCCGTTAACATTCCACATATAACTTGGTAAGAATGTACCATTATTTATAAGTTCATTTCTTTCTTCTTCAGAAATATTGTCAGCTGCTGCTACTTCTTTTTCAAATGCTTCCTTAGTTAGACCAGCACCATGAGCTTTTGCTAAGGCAATACCATAGTCTTCAACATTATAAGAAGAACTTCCTTTTATTTTAGTGATTTTTTGGGTACTACCTGCTAAAGTTGAAATAAGATTGCCCCAGAAAGCATCCTGATAACCACTACCGGTAATGGTACAATTATTTTGTTTTGCTAAAGCGTCGATTTCAATAGTTATAGTAGGATTAGAATTCATTGGATAGAATGCCTCCTCACAAGTAGTTATTGCATTAACTCCATATTTAGCACATAACATTAAAGCATCTTTGACATCATTTAGTAAACTCATAGTAGTTACAATACAAATATCAGCAGAAGTATTTTTAAATAATTCTTCGGCTTCATCATTAGAAGTTATTTTTACTCCTATGGGAGAACATCCTAATAATGTACTGATATCCTTACCAATAATATCAGGATTAATATCGATTGCCCCGACAATTTCATAACCATTTTCTAAAGCATAACGCATTGTATACTTAGACATTTTTCCACATCCATATTGGATAACTTTTATTTTATTCATATTTATTGCCTCCTTAGTTTAATAATAACATATTTTTATCAATTGTTAAGTTATTTCTATTAACTTGACATTTTTTTCTTAAATATTGTAATATTTTGACAAGAAATGACATTTATAATTTAAGAAATGTACTTAATTTGGATGAGATAAAATTTAGAAAAAAGATTTAATTAAGACGGAATGAGAATTAGAAAAGGATATTCAATTTAGACAAAAAGAGATTTAGATGAATACTATTTAAATTTAATTTAAAATATTGTTTAGTTAGAACGAGTAAGAAATATTATTTGTTTAAACTTGTGTCAATATTTAGAATATGTTACAATTAAGGAGAGTAATGGAGGTATTAATAAGAGATGAGTGTTGATAAACTAACTAATAATATGAAAGAAGTAGATATTGAGAAGTTACCTAGAAAAAAGACTTATGAATGGTTTAATAAATTTAGTAATCCTACTTATGGAATAGATGTTATGATAGATGTATCAGAAATTGTTAAAAGAGCTAAAGAAAAGAAAGAGTCATTTTTTATTTTAATGTTATATGTCGTTACTAAGGGACTTAATAGTGTTCCTGAGATGAGAATGCGTTTTGTTAATGATAAACCAGTTATTTTTGAAGATATTAACCCAGCAATTACGGTTATAAGAGAAGATGAGACATTTGAAAATGTTAGATTTGAAAATAAAAATAATTTAGCAGAATTTTATAAGATTGCTCATGAAAAAATTGAAGAAGCTAAATATAAGAAAGAATTAGATAGTGATTATAATATAGAGAACTGTTATAATGAATATTATATAACTTGTTTACCTTGGATTAACTTTACAAGTTTATCACATCCTATTCCTGATGATAAAAGTTCTCTTACAGTACCTAGAATATGCTTTGGAAAGTATTCTTTAAATAATGGAAAATATGAAATGATGTTAAATATTACTGTTAGTCATGCCTTTGTAGATGGAATACATATGGCTAAAGCCTTTAAAGAAATTCAAGAATTAGCAAATAAAATATGGGAATTTGAATAAATATTTAATAACAGATTAGATAGAAAGTATGGAGGAAAATATGAATAAGATGACAGAAGAAAGAAAAAAAATTATCAATAGCTTTAAGTATGCTTTTGAAGGAATAAAGTCTTCTTTAAAAACTGAAAGAAATATAAAGATACATTTTAGTATGATGATACTAGTTATTGTAGCCGGAATACTTCTTGATATTAGTACATATGAATGGATGATTTGTATCATTTTGTTCGGGATGGTTATTGGCGGTGAACTAGTTAATACAGCAATTGAAGAAGTTACAGACTTAGTAACAACCGAGATTAATCCTAAAGCAAAACTAGCTAAAGATATTGCGGCAGGAGCAGTATTGATAATGGCAATTACATCAGCGATTATTGGTTTAATAATATTTATACCAAAAATTATCTTGTTGTTTAAATAACCTTTTATGATTTATAAGTTATTTAATTTATATATATAATCAATATGAATTAAAATAATTTTTAATGATTTATTTGAAATATATTATGACTATCTTATGATAGTCTTTTTTGTATATACTGTTTCTTATATTTGCAGTTAATTGCTATTGTTTTCTGTTTTTTATTTTATATATGTTTTTTTTGTTTCTTATAATTGATATGAGATACAAAAAGGCAAGAAGTATTTTACAGATATAAATAGTATAATTTGTCAGTTTGTAAAGAATTATTGATAGATAAAGGCTCTTTTGTTATAATTAGAATAATAATATGGAGTAGAAGTATGAAAAAAGAAGTGAATAAAAAAGAAATAAAATTTAAAAAGAGAATTAT
>CAJMQX010000030.1 GCA_905215635.1 uncultured bacterium
ACTTGAGTTTCATTTCCTTCTCTAAAATCATTATTGCTCTTTAATAATAATTTTACATTTTCTCTTCCTTGAGCTAATTTTTCTCCCTTATAAGAATACCAAGCTCCACTTTTTTCTATAATATTAGCTTCTGATGCTAAATCAACTAACTCTCCATTTTGAGATACACCTTCACCATACATGATATCTACACTAGCAGATTTAAATGGTGGAGCTACTTTATTTTTTACTACCTTAATATTAGTCTTATTACCAATTACATCAGTACCATTTTTAATTTGTTCCCCACGTCTAATATCAAGTCTAACTGAAGAATAATACTTTAATGCTTTACCACCTGGAGTAGTTTCTGGATTACCAAACATAACTCCAACTTTCTCACGTAACTGATTAATAAATATTACAATAGTATTAGTCTTATTAATAGAACCAGATAATTTTCTTAATGCTTGGCTCATAAGTCTTGCTTGAAGCCCAACATGACTGTCTCCCATTTCTCCATCGATTTCTGCTTGAGGAACTAAAGCTGCTACTGAATCTATAACAATAATACTTACTGCTTCACTCTTAACTAAAGCATCACAAATCTCTAATGCTTGTTCTCCAGTATCTGGCTGGCTAAGTAACAGTTCATCAATATTTACTCCTAAATTAGAAGCATATACTGGATCTAAAGAATGTTCTGCATCTATAAAAGCTGCTCTTCCCCCCTCTTTTTGTACTTCTGCAATAGCATGAAGTGCAAAAGTAGTTTTACCAGAAGATTCTGGACCATATATTTCAATAATTCTTCCCTTAGGATATCCTCCTACTCCTAAAGCTATATCTAATGAAATAGAACCACTAGGAACAACATCAATTTCAATATCTTTCTGTTCTCCTAACTTCATTATTGCCCCTTTACCAAATTGTTTCTCTATATCAGCCAAAACTTGAGCTAAGGCTTTATCTTTTTCTACTGACTTACTCATTATTTCCTCCCTTACAGTACATTTAAATTATATAATGACTTTTTTTATTTGTCAATATAAATTCATACATTTGTTCTATTTTTTATTTTTTCTAATAAGTAACCCACTTTTTACCCTTAATATTCCTGGAATTATTAATATTAAATTTATATATTGTCATAAGGCTATTGACAATCTAATTGTATCATATCTATTCTTACTTTTAAAGTATTTTTAATAAAATTATTCATGAAAATAACTACTATTTACTAGTAGTTATTTCTAAGTCATCTATTAAATCATAAGTAATAATATTATTAGATATTTTTATTATTTCATCAGCATATTTACTATTATCTTTAAGATAATCTTCTGATATTATTCCATTAATTAAGGTATATGCTTCATTATTTTTAGCACTATAGTATATTTTATCTGTAATATATGATCCATCTTTAAATACTACTATACCCTCTTCTTTATTTATATTCATTATATCTTTTCCTAAAGCATATTTATTATATATTCCTAGCATATTTCCTATTGTAACTGATGTATCTATCATACCCATTGGTGTATCTTTAACTATTCCCTCATTCATATCTTTAGTCCATATTATATATGGTACTTTCTTACTAAGTTCATAGTCATATTCATTAAACTCTTGATATTCAGGATCCTCTTTATCATATAATCTATTATTAACTATATCATAGTTATATAGGTATTCTAATTGTTTCTTTCCTAATCTAGCATCATGATCTCCATATATTACTATTACTGTATTATCAAGTAATCCTTCTTTATCCATATCTTGTATAAATTGTCCTATTGCCTCATCCATATAATTAACTGTCTTTATATATTTCCCTATTACTTGATTTTCTAAATAATCATTAGTAATAGTCTCTCCATCAATTACTTTACTAGTAATAACTTGATAATCACTATATTCTGATGCTCCTCTCCAAGGTGTATGATTTGTTAGTGTAATAAGTGTTCCATAATATGGTTTTCCTAAGGTATTAATTTCTTTTATCATTGGTACTACTTGTCTAAAGAATGATTTATCTGATAATCCTAATCCATATTCTTCATCTATTACAAAGCTATTTTTTGAATAGAATTTATCATATCCCATATTAAGATGCATTGTATCTCTATTCCAAAAGTCTCCAACATTTCCATGCATACTAAATACGTAATATCCCTTATCTTTTAACATATTCTGAATTGTTTTAAAATGGTTATTATAATAATTTACAAAGACTGTTCCATTATTTGAAGGAAGTAAACTAGTAGCATATGTAAATTCACTATCACTACTAGTACCTACTCCTACTTGTGCATAAAAGTTATTAAAGTATATTCCTTCTGATACTAGTTTATTTAAATTAGGAGTTACTTCTTCTCCATTAAATGATAATCCTAAGGTAAATGCTTGTAAGCTCTCAGCATGTATTGTTATAACATTCTTTCCTTCAAATATTCCTGTATATTTATTTACACTAGGCTTATTTCTATTTTCTTCATAATATTCTTTTGTCTCTTTTAAAGCTTTATCATATCCAAATAAATTATTTATTGAAGGTTTTAAGCTTTGTACTAAATCATCTACTTGATATATATATATTCCAAAGTTATCCGCTACTAATACTCTATTCCATAATTTTATAAAACTACTAAATGCATAGTATGGTGGTAATGCACACCCTATTCCTAATGATACTATTCCTACTAATACTATCTTTTTAAAATTATCTTTAATATTCTTAAAAGTATTTTTCTTAATAACTAAATATAATCCAACAAATTCCCATAGATATATCCAATCAGTAGGTCTTAAGGCAAAATCTACTACTGCATCTCCTACATCTTTAACAAATACTGAAGTAGCTAATAAAGATATTGATACAAAAGAATTATAATAGTTATAGTATATTGAATTAATAACACAACAAGCTACAGTTATTAGTGAGCTTATTCCAAAGTATAATTTCTTCTTCTTAACTAAAAAAGATAAACTAACTATAATTAAAAGAAAACCTAAATCAAAGAATATTGATCTAACTACAAAATTACCTGATGTAAATAATCTAAGTAATATTGTATTAATTATATTAGCTATCACAAAGAATAATTCTATTCTATAATCTTTCTTAATAGTATTCATTAATTTAACAACTTTCTCTTTCTTATTATTATTTTTCATATTATCTTTATCCTTTTCAAATATTCACTATATATTATACCATATTTCGACAAAATTTACTACTAATATTTACTTAACTTAAACTTTTTGCTATAATAATGACATATGGTGATTAACATGAAAGTATTAAAAAAAATAAATATAAATAAAGATGAAATAAAAGTTAAGTTAAGTAAATATTCAAGGACTATTTTAGATTTTCTACAAAAGCATATCTATATAATTTATATGGCTCTTCCATTTTTAGCTATGGATATTATTACTAGGATATTTGGTAAAGATATTAGTTTTTATAGTTTCTTTAAACTACCTCCCAATCTCTTTACTATTACTTGGATTTTCTTATTTCTAGGTCTTACCCTAACTTTCAAAAAACGTATTGGTAGAATAATCTATTTCTTTACTTCAGTAATCTTTCTATTTATCTTTCTAACTAATAACGTTTATTATTCTTTAACTAAAACTTATTTTGACTTTAACTTAGTAGAGTCTGCTTCTGAAGGAGCTCCCTATATAATAGATACTCTTAAGAATACTAACTTCTTAGTATACTTATCTTTTATCTTTATAATTCTTCTAATTATTAAAGGTATTAAATCTATTCCTTATAAGACTAAGAATAATTATAAATCTATCTTCATAGTTCTTATCTCTTTCACTATTATTCATACTCTTATTCCAATAACTCTAGGTAAAGCTAATTCTGAACTAACTTGGTCTTCTTGGAGAAATCCTCGTAATGTCTACATTTCTTTTAATGATAATAATAAATCTATGAAAGTTAGTGGAATATATGAATATACTGTAAGAAATTTCTATATCACTTTCTTTAAAACAGAAAAGCAAGAAAACAGTGAAGATATTGAATTTCTAAATAATTCATTTGCTGATGATAGTAATAATCAAAATAAATATACTGGTATTTTTAAAGGTAAAAACGTTATCTTTATCCAATTAGAAGGTCTAGATAACTGGCTTCTAACTGAAGAAACTACTCCTACTCTATACAACATGTTAAATAATTCTATTGTCTTTAATAATCATTATTCTTATTATAATGGTGGTGGTTCTACTTTCAACTCAGAATTTGCTGTTAATACTGGTTTTATTACTCCACTATCATATACTCAAAATGCCTATACTTTCAATAAGAATAATTTTCCATACTCTATGGCTCATCTATTTAAAAAAGAAGGCTATACCGTTAATGCTTTCCATATGAATACTGGAGAATATTATTCACGAACTACTAACTATAAAAACTGGGGATATGATAACTATTATGGTCTTATCGACATTGAAAATTATAAAGATGAAACTTATCGTTTAGATCGTAACTTAATCCTAAATGAAAAATTTAATAATCTAATCTTCCATACTGATGATCCTGATAATTTATTTGTAGATTACTTAATTACTTATTCTGGACACTTACCATTTACTAATACTAAAGGTGTCTGCAAAATGCTATATGATGAAGATGTTGCTAAAAGCATCGAAGAAAATACTACCGAAACAAATGATGAAACATCAAAAGAAGTACCTACTCCTGAATTTGTTCAAATGTCTGAATTAGAATGTATAAAAAGACAAGCTAAAGAAACTGATTACATGTTTGAATTACTACTTCAAAACTTAGAAGAAAAAGGACTTATCGATAATACCATCTTAGTAGTATTCACAGACCATTATCTATATACTATTGAAGATAAATCTATTCTTGATAATTATAAAGATACATCTAATAACCTAATTAATAAAACCCCATTCTTCATCTGGAGTAAAGATGGTAAAAGAACTAATATAAATAAAGTAACTTCCCAACTAAACATCTTACCTACCACTCTAAACCTATTTGGTATAAATTATAATTCTAACAATTATATCGGTAAAGATGCTCTAGATCCTAACTATGAAGGAATTGTCTTCTTTAGTGATTATTCATGGTATGATGGATCTATCTATGTTGAAAATGGTGAAATTACCAACAATAAAAATGCTACTTATGAATATCTAGAAGAAAAGAACTATTACATAAGTCATCTTACTAAGAAAAATGATTTAGCTCTTAAATATAATTATTTTAAAAATCATAAATAAAGGATGTGAATTGTATGAAAAAAATAAGTATTATTGTTCCTTGTTATAATGAAGAACAAGCTATTCCCTATTTCTATAAAGAAATAACTAAAGTTGCTGAAGGTATGAAATATGACTTTGAATTCATCTTTGTAAATGATGGTTCAAAAGACAAAACTATAAGTGTTATTAAAGAATACACTGAAAAAGATAAAAGAGTTAAATATATTAATTTTTCAAGAAATTTTGGAAAAGAAGCTGCTATGTATGCTGGTCTTGATTTATCTACTGGTGATTATGTTGCCATTATGGATGCAGATTTACAAGATCCTCCCGCTCTTCTTCCTGAAATGGTTAGTATCTTAGAAGATAAAGATAGTGATTATGATAGTGTTGGTACTAGAAGAGTAACTCGTAAAGGAGAACCTCCAATAAGAAGTTTCTTTGCTAGAATGTTCTACAAAATTATCAATAAGATGTCTAAAATTGAAATGGTTGATGGTGCTAGAGATTTTCGCCTAATGAAAAGACAAGTTGTAAATTCTATTCTTGAATTAAAAGAATATAATCGTTATTCTAAAGGTTTATTTGAATTTGTTGGCTATAACACTAAATGGCTTGAATTTGAAAATATTGAACGCGTTGCCGGTGAAACTAAATGGTCTTTCTGGAAACTATTTATCTATGCCATTGAAGGTATCGTTGCCTTCTCTACTGCTCCATTAGCTATTGCTTCTATCGCTGGATTTCTATTCTGTTTAGTATCATTTATCATGATTATTGTTATAATTGTTAAAACCCTAGCATTCGGAGACCCTACTACTGGCTGGCCAAGCCTAGTATGTATCATCTTCTTCGTAAGTGGTGTCCAATTATTCTGCCTAGGTATTACTAGCGAATACTTATCAAAAACATACCTAGAAACTAAAAAAAGACCAATCTACATCATTAAAGATACTAATATGGAGCAAAAATAAATATGAAAAATTTCTTAAAGAAGTATTATCCCCAAATAATAATTATTACTATTCCCCTACTTTTAGTATTTATCACTACTGGTTTTAATAACATATTTGGTTCTAATACTGATTGGATTAATCAACATACTGTTATTCCAGAATATTTAAGACAAACATTTTATCAAACTGGTAAATTATTACCAAACTTATCTTTAAATTATGGTGGAGGACAAAATATCTATAATTTCTCTTATTATGGACTATTAAGTCCTCTAATTCTACCTTCATACCTCTTACCATTTCTAAGTATGACTACTTATATCATAATAATAAACATTTTAATAGTAATAGTATCCGGTCTATTATTCTATAACTTTTTAAAAAAACATCAGTTTAACACCCTAATATCACTAACTACTACTATTATTTTTATAACTTCTGCCCCCTTTATTTTTCAAATGCATCGTCATATCATGTTTGTAAATTATATGCCTTTTCTTATTATGAGTTTATGGGGAGTAGATAATCTTCTAAATAAAAATAAACCATCCCTACTAATACTAAGCGTCTTTCTAATGATTATGACTAGTTACTATTATAGTGTTGGTGGTATTATTGTAACCGGTATCTATTATATTTATGCTTATCTTCAAAATAAAGAATTTAATCTTCGTACATTTATACCCCATCTATTAAAATTTATCTTATATCTATTAGTAGCAATTCTTTTGAGTGCTATCTTATTAGTACCTACTATGTATACTCTCTTAATTGGAAGAGGTACTAGTGAAACTACTTATAATCTAGTAAACTTATTAATTCCTAACCTAAAATTTCATAAGATATTTTGTGGTACTTATGCCATTGGTCTATCTACCATAGGATTCATCTCTTTACTATATTTATTTTATACTAAGAAAAAGAATAACATAATTCCTGCTACCCTCACATCATTAGTATTATTTATTCCTATATTCTGCTATATCTTAAATGGTGGCTTATATCTAAGAGAAAAATGTTTCATTCCCTTTATACCACTAATATCTTACTATATAGCATATTTCTTAAAAGATTTATATAATTCAAAAATAAATATAAAGAATTTCTCTATCTACCTAATAGTTATCTTTATTCTCTTATATTACTTTAATAAATTAGAATATTGTTATCTTACTTTTATAGGTCTAATAATTCTTCTTA
>CAJMQX010000031.1 GCA_905215635.1 uncultured bacterium
GGCGGCCTCAATCCGTCGTCCGATACCTATCTAAATATGAAAATGAAGATAATATATTAGATTATGAAATATATGCTCTTACTGTTGATAGTGCAAAAGCTACAAAAATTGGTAAATTATCAGAATTAAATTTAAATATTAATCCAAGTTATTTCTACTTTAATTATAAAAATCTAAAAGCTATAGAAAAATTAATTGGTTCAGATTTTCTTAGTAATTTTAATTATGATGATGGTATTAAAACTATTGCTAGTGAATTAGAAAGAATAATACCTGATAAAGAAAAATCAAAAGAATTATTAAATAGTTTAGATTCATGGAAACAAAATGATAGTGATGCAAAATATAAAATAAAAAATATATTCTATCGTACCATTAGTGAATATTATATGGAAAAATATCATAAAGATATATCAACTGATTTAATGATGCAATACTGTTTATCAACTATTGATAAAAATCAAGTAAGATATGCTTGTAATATTGCTCCAGTAATTACTTTTGATGGAGTACCTTATGGTAAAAATATCGTTTTTGATGAGAAGAAAGTAGGAAATGATTGGACTGTAACCGTGAGTACACAAGAATATCTTTATAAGTTTTCAGGTTATGATGACGATGGCAGTGTTTTATTTGATCGAGTAGATAGTGAAAAAACATATTTCTGTGACCTAGATAACATTAAAAATTTTAATAGACAAGAGTATTTTAATTATAGAAATAGTATTACTATTAATAACGATTATAATACCATCGTAGGATCAGGCAATCTATATAATAATGCTCAAATTGCCATGTTTAAACTTCTTCCTTATGATGTAGTAGATAGTTTTGTAACACATGATGCTGATGCTTCTAATGAAGATATTATTAAAGAACTTATGAAAATAATACCTGATAGAGCTAAGGCCGAAGAATTTATGAACGTTTACAACATAGCATGCATAGAACCAACTGGCGATTATTTACCACTATATGAAGAATACTATCAAGCCAAATATCATAAAGATCCACAAGATGATTTATTCTTATTATCAGTATATGATGAAGAAGCCTTCGATAAAGTAGTCAGAGACAAATATGAACTATATGATGTTTCTCAAGTAGCAGTATCCATGACAAAAGGACAAGATGGTTATGGAGATTATGAATTATATATTCTAGATAATAGCGACTATGGTACATATAAGGATAGATCTGGAAATGAAATACAAGCTCTAGGTATAAATAATGTTAAAGATATAGGAAAACTAAGTGATAACTTTAAAGACTTTAGTTATCAAGAATACTTAGCAAATAGTATTCAAAATAAAAGATAATAGACAATAAAAAAAGTAATGATTATTCAATATAACCATTACTTTTTAATTTAGCTATAATATATTCTTCTGACTTAGCACCAACTATTCTATTAGCAGTAGTAATCTCATCTCCATCAGTAATAAAAGCTGTTATTGGTGTTGAATCAAAACTAATATGTTTAACAAATTCTTTTTTATCGTCATTGCTAAGTAAATCATACTCCATATAATAAGCAGTCAATTTATATTTTCTCAAAATCTTTTTAAATACTGGTTTATATTCTTTACAATGAAAACAAGTAGTTTGACTAACTAATAATATAAAGTTCTCTTTGTTATCTAATTTTTCCATTACTTCTTTATAGCTAAGTTCTTTTAAATAAGAATTATTAATATGATTATCTATAATTAAAGCTCCTATTAGAATTACTATACATATACTAACAATAATTATTATCTTCTTTTTCATAACATCACCTGTAATAATCATATCACTTCTAATATTTATTTACAAGTTTTTTTAATATATTCTTCTAAGGTCAATTTGTTCATATATATATTTTTAGCGGCTATATTACCAACATATCTAAAGTGCCAAGGCTCATGATTGTATCCTGTTATATCTTCTTTCCCAAATGGATATCTTAAGATAAATCCGTATTTATATGCATTTTCCATTACCCATTTAATTTCTTCAAAATCTACTATTTCATGTTCTATATAACATTTATTATCTCTATATACACAAATATCGATTGCTAATCCTGTTTGATGTTCTGAAGCTCCAGCTTTAGCTATATATCTAAATGCATAATTAAGTCCCTTTTCTGCTATTAATCTATTATATATTTTATCTTGATATTCATAGCATCTATATCCACTCATAATATCAATTAAATATCCCTTATCTAAAGCATCTTTTTTCATCAGGTTAAACATCTCAAGTACTTTCTTACATATCATAACATTATTTTTATATTTACTTTCACTATCTACTAAATCTTCTGGTATATAGGTCTTATCTAAAAAGTTATTCTTATTAACTAACATAAGATAATTCATTTAAATTCACCTATAATATTATATTCTTAAGTTATATATATGTTAAAAAAGAATTACCTTATATCTTGGTAATACTTTTATGTTTAGCCATCATTTTCTTAATTCCATAAGGATGTGGGAAAGCTATTGTTACTAAAGATTTATCAGCTGCTACGACAATTCCTTCTCCAAACTCATCGTGTTTAACATGGTCTCCTACTGAATAAGATATATCATCATTTCTAAACATGTTTCCCTTAACAAAGTTAGAAGCTTTATTTACTAAGCTAACTCTGTTGTTCTCACATTCAATGTATTTTGTATCTATTTCATCCATAAATCTACTAGGCATATTAATCTGGGTATTTCCAAATAGCATTCTTTTTCTTGCATTTAGCATCCATAAGTTCTTTTTAGCTCTTGTAATAGCTACATAACATAGTCTTCTTTCTTCCTCAATAGCAGCCATTGTTCCTTCATTAATTGAGTTATAATGTGGAAATATTCCTTCTTCCATTCCTACTATAAAGACATTATCAAATTCAAGTCCCTTAACTGCATGTATTGTCATTAAACTAACTTTATTACTACTATCCTGATGTTCTGATATATCACTAACTAAAGATACTTCATTTAAGAAATCCGTTAAAGATATAACTCCATATTCTTCTTCATACCCTTTAGTAATAGACTTAAATTCTTCTAAGTTTTCTAATCTAATTTCAGATTCTAAGCTTTTATCATTAGCTAATTCATCTCTAAGACCACTTCTTTTAAGAACTAATTCTACCATATCAGTAAGGGTTAAATTTTCACATTCCTTCTGCATTTCCAATATCAAATTCTTAAACCATAATTCTTTTCCTGTACTAATAGCATCAAATAAAGAAATCTTTTTCTCATTAGCTATATTAGATATATTCTCTATTGTTTTATCTCCTATTCCTCTTTTAGGAGTATTAATAACCCTAAGTAAACTAACATCATCATCTGGATTATTAATTAATCTTAAATAACATAGTAAATCTTTAATTTCTTTACGATTATAGAAGTAAAAACTACCTACAATTCTATAAGGAATACCATTCTTAAGCATTTCTTCTTCTATTAATCTAGATTGTGCATTAGTTCTATATAAGATAGCTATATCTTCATAACTTACATTATTATCATGTAATTCTTTTATTTTATTAGATACATACTCACATTCTTCTTTATCACTATCTGCTTTAATATATTTAACTTTACTTCCTATATCATTATTACACCATAAGTTTTTATCTTTTCTCATTTTATTATGTTTAATAACACTATTAGCAGCATCCAAAATATTTTGTGTAGATCTATAATTTTCTTCTAGTAATATAACTTTACAATTAGGATAATCCTTCTCAAAATTCAATATATTTTTATAATTAGCTCCTCTAAAGGCATATATTGCTTGATCATTATCTCCAACTACAAAGATATTTTTATGGTTATTACATAGCATTTTACTAAATATATATTGTGCTTCATTAGTATCTTGATATTCATCTATTAAGACATATTTATATTTATCTTGATAATATTTTAATACTTCTGGATATTCTTTAAATAATTTAATTGGTAATATTAATAAATCATCAAAGTCTACTGAGTTATTAATTTTAAGTTTACTTACATATCTTTCATATAATGATGTAATATTTCTATCAAATTCCATTTTAGTATATTCACTAGGACTAAGAAGTTCATTCTTAGCAGAACTAATTTTATTTCTAATATCTCTAGCATTATAAAATTTAGGATTTAAATTCATTTCTTTCATCAGTTTTTTAACTACTGTCAAAGTATCATCACTATCTAATATAACAAAATTACTTTTATATCCTAATCTAGCATAATTTTCTTTTATTAGTTTTAATCCTAATGAATGGAATGTTGATATTTGTATACTTTTAGCATCCATTCCTATTAGTTTTATAACTCTATCTTTCATCTCTTTAGCAGCTTTATTTGTAAATGTAATAGCTAAAATGTTATCAGGACTAACTCCATTCTCGATTAAGTAAGCAATTCTACTAGTAAGTACTTTGGTCTTTCCAGATCCTGCTCCTGCCAACACTAACATTGGCCCATCTATATGTTTTACTGCTATTTCCTGTTGCTTATTTAAATTACTTAAATTCATACTTCCTCCTTGTAACTTCTAATATTTTGTCTTATTACTACCTAATTATATCATATTTTCCCATATTGTTTAATATAAGTTGACTAAAATAAAATAATTAATTATAATACATAAAAAGTGAGGAAAATATGAAAAAAATAAATAAGTTTAAAAAAATAATTGCATCATCTGATAAGAAGTCTGTAAGAGTCTATATAATTATTCGTTTCTTAATTTTAATATGTCTAATTATGCAAATAATTCATCATGAATGGAATAATGCTTTCTTATGTTTAATGACTCTTATCTTAATAACTCTTCCATTTATTATTGAAAAGAAGTTTAAAATAGAATTGCCTGATACCCTAGAAGTTATAATTATTTTATTCATCTTTGCTGCTGAAATCCTAGGAGAGATAAATAATTTCTTTAATATCTTTAAACATTGGGACACTATGTTACATACTATTAACGGCTTTATCTGTGCTGGAATAGGTTTCTCTTTAGTAAATCTTCTTAATAAAAATTCATCTAAGATAAACTTATCCCCATCATATCTCTTATTAGTATCCTTTGCTTTCTCAATGACTATTGGTGTAATGTGGGAATTTGCCGAATATACCATGGATAAAGTTTTCTTAACAGATGCTCAAAAAGATCATCAAATAACTACTATTTCATCAGTATACTTAAATGAAGAAGGTAAAAATGAATCAGTAATTTTAAAAAACATAGAGTATACTAAGATATATTCTAAAGATAAAGATGGTAATCTTATAGAAACTACTATTGGTGGTTATTTAGATATCGGCCTAAATGATACTATGAAAGATTTAATGGTAAACTTTCTAGGAGCTATTACTTTTAATCTAATAGCGTATCTCTATATAAAAGGAAATAAAAAATATCAATTTGTTGAAGACTTACTACCTACTAAAGCTAGTAATGTATAAAGAAAGGAAAAAACATGAAAGAAAGAAATATTATGAAAGATTTAAATTTAAAACCAGTAATTAAAAGAATTGGAGCTTATATGATAGATATAATTATCGTTCTTATAATAGCTACCAGTATCACTAACATCCCTGTAATAAATAAACATTTTGAAGAATATCAAACTCTATATCAAGAATATCAAGAAAAATATCAAGAGTACACTAATACTACAAGTTTATTAAATAACTCCTATCAAGACAAAAAGCTAACTAAAGAAGAATATGATAAACTAATAGAAAATAATACCTATAAAGATATTATCTCTAAATATTATGAAGACGAATTATTAGAAGAAAAAGAATATAATGCTCTAAAAAAAGAAATAGACACTACTTATAAATCTCTTGTTAACGACTATAGTTACAATCTTCAAAAGAAAGGTATATATAACTCTATAATTACACTTACTACAACTCTAATCTATTTTGGAGTTATCCAGTATCTTCTAAAAGGTCAAACTATCGGCAAGAAACTTCTTCATCTAAAAGTAGTATCTGCTAATGATAAAAAAATAACTATCTTAAATTATCTACTAAGAAGTCTAATATTAAACAATGTCTTCTTAAATGGTATCAATCTAATATTCTTAAACTATGCTTCTAAAGAAGTATTCACAAAATGTGATAGTATTATAAGCTTCTTAGTGAGCTTTGTAGAGGCCCTAATTATCTACCTAGTTCTAATAAGAAAAGATAATCGTGGTCTACATGATTTAGCTTGTAATACCAAGGTAATAGAATTAAATTCATAATAAAAAAGACCTCTATAAATATAGAAGCCAAAAGTATTAGCAATAATTTGCTAATGCTTTTTTTAAAATTCAATAACTTTAGTATGATCTTTAAATATCTTAACAATCTTACTAATATATCTCTTAAACATAACCATATCAACAATATCAGATACTGCATAAATAATAATTAGTGATCCAAATACTGCTGTTATAACTGAAGATGAAGCAAGTGGATGAATTAAGAACACGATACCACATATTAAAGATATAATTGCTAAAATAAGTGATATTACCCAGGGAACATCCTCATATTCTCTAAGAGAAATAGAAATTCTAATTTTAAATAAACTATCAGTAATAATCCAAATACCTAATACGATTGGAATAAGTAAACTAAATGACTTAGGATATATAAATAGTAATATACCCATAATAATCATAATAACTCCTATTAGCATTGTATCGAATAGATAAGCAGCTTTATTATCAAGAGCAAATAGATATATACCTAATACTACAAATATTGTAGCTAAAGTATAAGCTATTACATCAAGTGATATTTCAGGAAATACAATCATTCCAAATCCTATTAAGATAAATAAGATAGATACTATTATAGATGATAGTATAAAATTATTTATCTTTTTTAACATTTCTTCACCTCCTTACATTTATCATACCCTAATTATAACAAATAATACCGATAATAACAATCTACAATAAGCAACAAATGTATTGTTAATATACAAAAAAAGAATTATGAACGGATTCATAATTCTTAAAATAAATTTTATTAAGCAGCAGGCCCTGTAGGTCCAGTAGGTCCGGTAGGTCCTGTTGCACCAGTTTCTCCGGCAACACCAGCAGGTCCAGTAGGTCCGGTAGGCCCGATAGGTCCTGTTGCACCAGTTTCTCCGGCAGCACCAGCAGGTCCGGTAGGTCCGGTAGGTCCTGTTGCACCAGTTTCTCCGGCAGCACCAGCAGCACCAGCAGGTCCGGTAGGTCCGGTAGGTCCTGTTGCACCAGTTTCCCCGGCAGCACCAGCAGGTCCGGTAGGTCCGGTAGGTCCAGTGGCGCCGACTTCTCCGGCATCACCAGCAG
>CAJMQX010000032.1 GCA_905215635.1 uncultured bacterium
ATACTAGTATTAACAAGTTCATCTAAATCTTCTTCACGAGTAATATTATTCTTATATCTATTTTTATAATTTTCTCTTATTACATCAAAAGTAACTATTGTATCATTAATACTATATCCTATTATAGTTAATATTCCTGCTATAAATATTGTGTCTATTTGTACTTTAAATACTGAGAAGAATAAGAATGTAAATAATATATCATGAAGCAATGCTATTATTCCACTAATAGCATAATTAAATCTAAATCTAATAGCTACATAGATAATTATTCCTATCATAGCAAAAATTAATGATTTAACTGCATTCTTAGCTAATTCTTGTTTAACTACTTTACTAACTACATAAATACTACTATCAAGATTATATTCTTCTTTTAAAGTCTTAGTCATATTATTTATTTCATCTTTATCTATTACTTCTGACAAGATCAAACTAATCTCTTTATCACTCTCACTATATTTCTCAATAGTATAATCTTTATCCATAATATATTTTTTAACATCATCTATCTTTTCACTAGCTTCTTTATTATTATTTATTGTAATACTAGTACCACCTGAAAAGTCTACTCCTAAATTAGCTCCTGTAGTAGCAAAAATAATTATTCCTACTACTAGTAAAATTCCTGTTAACATAAAGAATTTCTTCTGATTCTTAACAAAATTTAATCTTTCAAAAGGAATATGTATATTCTTCTCTTTTTTAATTTTCTTCTTATTAACTCCTATAAATAATCCTAATCTATTATCAAAAATATTAGTATTTACAAAGTATTTAAGAATATATTTAATAAGATATACCATTACAAGAACGGTTACTATAATATTAATAATTAACATTGTAGCAAATCCCTTAACAGAACTTTGTCCTAATATAAACATAATAATTGCTGCAATAATCGTAGTAACATTAGCATCTATAATACTAGAAAAACTACTCTTATTACCTATATCATATGCTTCTTTAAGTGGCTTTCCTATTAGTAAACTCTCTTTAATTCTCTCAAAACTAATAACATTAGCATCTACTGCCATTCCTATTCCAAGAAGCATAGCGGCAATTCCAGGTAATGTTAGAACTCCATTTATTAAATAGAAGATTAAAAATGATATAAAAGTATAAAGTACTAATCCAAAACTAGCAATAAATCCTGCAAATCTATATATACTTATCATTAAAATCATTACTAATACAAGACCAATAACTCCTGCTATTAAAGTCTTATTAAGAGAGTCCATTCCAAATGAAGCTTCTACTGTCTTTGAAGATATTTCTGTAAGTTTAGTAGGTAATGCTCCTGAATTTATAAGTTCTACTAATGAAGTAGCTTCTTCCTTAGAAAAACTACCTTGAATAATAACATCACTAGCAAAAGCTTTCTCTACTCTAGCTCCTGATAAACAATGAGATTCACTAGTACCACATAGTTTTTGTTCTTTCTTATATGAATCTACTTCAGGATCATAATCTAACCAAATAACCATAATATTATTAGTCATATTCTTAACTTTCTTAGTAGCTTCATAAAATGTATCCGTATCTTTAATCTTTAAACTAACTGCCGGTTTGCCATACTCATCTACTGTTACCTTAGCTTGTCCTCCTAAAACATCACTAGTCATAAGTAAATTATCATTATAATCTCTAAATGATAATACTGCTGTTGAAGATATTGTATTTCTAGCATCCTCAGCATTAGTAATTCCTGCTAATTTAACTCTAATACGATTATCTCCTTCAATAGTAATTTCAGGTTCAGATACTCCTAAAACATCAATCCTCTTAAGAATAGCTTTATAAGTAGAATAAAGCATATCCTGATCCATCGTATCTTCTTCTTTAAGTGGTGATACTTCATATAATACTTCAAATCCCCCTTGTAAATCCAATCCAAAATTTATCTTATTAATTAAAGGACTAATAAAATAACAACAAATAACTGTAACAATAAATACTCCTATTAGTCCAAATACAAATTTACCTTTCTTCATCTATAATTCTCCTTTCACACTATTATTAACCACTTCACTAAGATCTAACATAAGTATATCATTTACTATATCATTAAGTTGTAAATCATGTCCATATCTCCACTTAGTTCTAACTAAATACTTCCATATATCTTCATTTTTAATACTTTTATACTTAGTAATACTAGCTAATCTCATCTTAACATTAAATACTGGCATCATCTTTCTATATAATTCAAGTTGTGAAGCAAACTCCATCTATATCACCTATATCTAATTATATACCAAAATAACATCTAATTACAAGTTTTATTTGTAATATCAATAATTTTATTATATACTTATTTTAGGTGAGTTATGAAAAAATTTAATATGATTGATGAAAATTTTAAATGTCTTAATTGTGGTACTTCTGTATCTAAATTAAATTATACTGCTAGGGATCATTGTCCTAATTGTCTATATTCTCTTCATGTAGACAATATGCCTGGTGATAGGCAAAACACTTGTCATGGTTTAATGAAACCTATTGGTATTGAAAAATATAAAAACACTTATAAGATAATTTATAAGTGTACTAAATGTAATACTATTCATAAAAATATTATGGCTAATGATGACAACTATGATTTAATTATTAAGTTATCTGTAATTAGTTCTAATTTCTAAAAAAATCAAATATATAAGGCATTATAAGTATAAATACAAATAACCCTATTGCTATCATAAAGATCATTTTAAGTTCTTTAGATATGGGTATTGTATTTTTTTTACCTTCAAATTGTTGTATGTTCTCCATTACCTTAGGATCTTTTGTATAATCTATTTTATTAAGATTATTATAATCTTCTGAAATATTCAAATCTGTGATAGCAGTTTCATTATATCCTGTATTGATAAATCTACTTTGATTACCATGTACATTAATTCCTTCTTGTTTTAACATTGCTTGATAACCTTCATTAACGATATTGTTATTAGCTTGATTATTAATAAATGGATTGATTGTACTTTGTGTATTAATTACATTTTGTGTACTACCGGTATCAATAGTACTAGGAATTACACTATTACTAACATCAATCGGATTATTAGTAGGAGGCATCTGCTGTATATTATTAGCTACTGGTGGTGCTTGTGTAACTTGACCAGGCATTCCCATTGAAGGTGCCTGATTATTAACTACAAAAGGATTAACACTATTATTAGTATTAGTATTCATATTGTTATTATTAGTAGGCATGCCAGTACCAAACATATTCTGATTATTATCCATTATGCCTCTCCCCTTTCTACATAAATTGATTATTTACATTATTACTATTATTATTTGATGGTGGTGTTCCATATACAAAGTTTACTGGTTGCGGATTAACCGGTTGTGGTGGTGTTATTGGATTAGGAACTGTATTTACTGTTGGATTAGGCATTGGCATCGGATTAACTTGTCCCATATTACCAAATCCATTATTTTGCATTTCATTATTATAATTCATTTGACTATTCATCATACTTTGATTAGTATTCATTGTTTGACCTACATTAGATACTTCATTATTAACCATATTCTGACTAGGCATTCCCATATTATTATTCATTGTATTCTGTGGTGCTTCTTGAGTAGATGGAATAACTACTTCTCTTGGAGCAAATACTGGTTTTTGTTCAGATAAAGGCTGATACATAGGTTCAACTACTCCAGTAGTATTTGCATTCATATTCTCTACTGGTTCAGGAGTATTCATATTATTCATTACTTGTCCATTATTATTAGGAATTGGATTAGCACTATTCATAGCTTGTGCCATCATATTATCAGGTTGCATTGGATTGGACTGCAACGAATTTGATTGTATTTGATTAATTGGTTCTTGTAGTGTCATTCCCATTTGATTAGACATCATTCCTTGATTAGGTATTGCTTGTGGAAGTGTACCATTATTTCCATTCATATCAAGTGGTGAAACGCTTGAATTAGGTATAGTTCCAAAATTAACAGGTGTATTTTGATTAGGATTAAATCCTTCATTACTAACATTATTTCCAAAAGGCATTTGCATAGCACTCATCTGATTAACATTAACTGGTCCATTAACTGGTTGCGGACTAACTTGATTAGGTTGAAAACTAACTGGAGTCTGTCCCATAGTGTTTGCACTTGGAATTGCCATTGCTGGAGCCGCTTGTGCCACTTGTCCTTTATTTTTACCCTTTCCACTCTTTTTCTTATCAACTAAAAAGCCAATAACTGTAATTATTGATAACAATATAACTACTAAGATATAAATATAATTGTTAATCAAAAATTCTTTAATATTATCCATATTTCCATCTCCTCTTTACTCTATATAATCTTATCATATCTTTTTAAATTTTTCAATATTTTCTACTTTTCTATTTCAAATTTTGTAATAATATCTTCATCTACCATTGATATAGCTTTAATTGATACATCCATTGATTGTTTATATTTTCCTTTTCTAAATAAATCTTCTGCTTCACATAAAGCTTCATCTATTTCTTTATATGTAGTTCTATATCTATTTCCATAAGTAATAAGTTTCTCACAAGCTACAACACTCTTAACTATATCATTAGTCTTATTATATATTTTAAATACTAAATCTCTTGCTGTATCTACTCTTATATTTAGTATTTTTATTACTATTGGTTTTTTAGCTAATTCTTTAATAATCTCTCTAATAGCTTCTCCCGCTTCTTCAAGTTCTATATAATAACTATTAGGAATTACTGGTATTTTATATTCTTTTAATTTGTTTTTAGATTGTACTAACAAGTTCTGTATCATGTCTAACTGTTCTTTAGCCCTATATTCATCATCTTTCATACTAGTAATTGATTTAAGTCTATAATCTAAATCATCTTGTAATCTTGTAAGTCTATTACTAAGTCCATCTAATTCTTCTACTAGTTTTGAATAAGCAAATGTTCTTCCTTTTCCATGTTCAAACAATGTTTTATAATCTTCATTAATTTTTTCTAAATTCTTACTAATTATATTAAATTTGCTTATTTCATTTTCTGATAAATCGTAAGTGCTCTTAATATCATCCATCTGTAAGTAGATATCATATACTACTTTATTTACTCCTTCTAATTTTTTCTTTAATTTCTTGATATTTTCTCTAAATATGTCTTTAGATTCTTTTTCTTTATCAAAACTATTAAATACTGTATTAAAATACTCTAATATTGTTTTTAATTCTATTTCTGTATTGTCTAATTCAAACTTTTTCATTTTCTCTATTGAATTATTAACCTTTTCTTGTATTTCTTTAAGATTATATTCTATATTTAGATAATCAAGTGGATATCTATCACGCTGCATTCTAAAATACAAGGTCTTAGTTTCTTCTATCTTATTAGGTATCATTATTGTAGCCATTAATACTAAATCAGGTGTTTTTTCTAAGAAATTCTTCAAAGTATTAATATCTTTCTCTAATTCCATAACTACTTTTTCTACTGAAACATAGTCATTTTTATCCATATAAGATTCAAACTTTTTAAATTGTTTATCTATTTTATCTAGATATTCTTCTATACTACTATCTATTGGTCCATAATCTTTCTTAGTTCTTTCATATTTGCTTTCACATTCTCTATATATTGCTTTAAGTTTAGTAATAATGGATCTATTTCTTTCTTCTGACTTAGTTATTACTTTTACTTCTTCTAATAATGATTCTGTCTTTTTCTTTAAAGATTCTAGCATCATTTCTATATAAGCAATCTTTTTCATAGCATTTTTATAATCTTTTCTATCAACCATAAAATCTGCTTCTGTAATTAAATCTGTTAAAGTATCTATCTTTCCCTCTTTTATTTCTTTGAATGTGTCATCCCATTCATTTAATTTCTTTTTAAGGTCATCTGTCTTAACTAGTTCTTTTACTTTAGATAATTCACTAAGAATAGGTACTCCTATTAATTTATTCTTCTCATAATCTAGTTCTTCTATCGTTTGTTTATATTTCTTTTTTCTTTTACTTTGAATAATTATTAATATTGCAATGATAAAAATAAAGGCCACTAAAAAAACAATCATTGGCGTAACCATTTTATGATCCATTTCTATCACTTCCTTACATTTCTATTCATAGTATATTTTATCATAATTTTAATTAATTTAATAGTCTTTTTTATGATATTGAATAATTTTCTTAAAAAGATGACAAACGTATTTATTTTTAAGTAAAGAAAAAACTCTGAAAGATATCTCTCAGAGTTTGTGTTATTAATATTTTATCTCTTACTAAATTGAGGTGCTCTTCTAGCTGCTTTAAGTCCTGGTTTCTTTCTTTCTTTCATTCTTGAATCTCTAGTAACCATTCCAGCTGCTTTTAATACTTTACGATAACTATCTTCGTTCTTTTCGTTTTCTTTATCGTATTCAAGTAATGCTCTAGTGATACCTAATCTAATAGCACCAGTTTGTCCAGAAAATCCGCCACCTGTAACATTACAATCTATATCAAATGTTTCTAAATTATTAGTAAGTTCTAGTGGTTGTTTTAAATCCATAACTAATACTTCAAATGGCATATATTCATTAACATCTCTACCATTTACAGTTATTTTTCCACTTCCTGGCATAAGTCTAACTCTAGCTACTGAACTTTTTCTTCTACCAGTTCCTAAAAATACTCTACTATCATTTTTCTTTGCCATAACTATTCTCTCCCTACTTTAATTTCTTTTGGTTGTTGTGCCATATGAGGATGTTCACTACCTTCATATACAAATAACTTCTTAGCCATTTGTCTTCCTAATCTATTGTGAGGAAGCATTCCTTTAACAGCTCTTTCAACCATTTCTACTGGATAACTTTCAACCATTTCTCTAGCAGTTCTAGTTCTTAAACCACCTGCATATCTACTATGATTGTAATATTTTTTTCCTTCTAATTTGTTTCCTGTTAATAATACGTCTTTTGCATTAACAATAATAATATAATCTCCGCAATCAATGTGAGGAGTATAAGTAACCTTATGTTTACCTCTTAACATTGATGCTGCTTTTGCTGCTACTCTACCAAGAGCGACATCTTTGGCATCAATAACATACCACTCTCTAGCAACAGTTTCTTTACTTTGCATAAATGTTTTCATTTTTTTCTCCTTTTATATATATATTTCTTTTATCTTCATAATTTCCGTGTTCCCAATACGTAAATCAATCTGATATAAAATGTACCACCAAGTTCCTGCAGGTTCACATCGTTACCACTAATGAGGTTCTGCTTTACAC
>CAJMQX010000033.1 GCA_905215635.1 uncultured bacterium
AAAGATGAAATAGAAAGATTAGAAAGAAGTAAATCTAAAATACTAGACTTAATTGTCAAAGAGTTAATTAACGAAGATGACTTTAAAAAACAAAGTGATGAGATAGTATCTAAAATTCATAAATTAGAAAATGAAATATCGGAGTTAGAAACTAAAAGTAAAAGTATATTAACTAACTATAAGTATCTAGAAGAAGTAAGAAAGAAAGCATTGGAAAAGTTAAAATATGAAAATGCTGATATAGATAGTTTGATTTATGAATTTCTAGAGAAGATAGAAGTTTATAAGTTAAATGATAACAACTATATATCTTTAAGAGTTATATTAAATACCGGAAATCAATATGGTATTACTTTTAAACATGGAGAGCATCCTTTTGGTACGAACTATACATATGATTAAAGTAGATGTCGAATCAACATTTGAACCAATTATAGGTAGTGAGATGCAAAGTAAAGAATTAATTAATGGTCTTACAGATGCTTCTAAAAGTGATGATATTTGGAAAAGTGAAATATTTGGACGCAGTTTAGATGTTATTGTTCAAGAAGGTATTCAAGCTAAATTAGCTATGATGCCAGAATCAGTAAGATATAAACTATGTCAAACATTAACTAAAATTATTAACAAAGGTAGTACTACAATGATTGCAATTGTCATATAGACATTTTATGTAAAATAGAAATTAAAAAGGCCAGAAAAAATGGCTTTTTTTACTTAAAGTATTGATTTTGAACTAAAAAAATGGTATTGTATTGTTTGTAAGCATAGATGTTGTTTACTTAAACTAGAAAATGGAGGTAATTAAAAATGACAAAAGCATGTTTAGTTGAATACATTGCTGAAAATGCTGACTTAACAAAAGCTGATGCTACTAGAGCATTAGAAGCTATGTTAGAAGGTGTAACAAAAGGACTAAAAGAGGAAGGAAAAGTTACATTAGTAGGTTTTGGAACTTTCACTGCTAAAAAGAGAGATGCAAGAACTGGTAGAAATCCTCAAACAGGAGAAGAAGTTAAAATTGCTGCTAGAGTAGTACCTGGTTTCAAAGCTGGAAACAAATTAAAAGATGCTTTAAATTAGTCTTTTATAAATAAAATAACTAATAACGATTTAATGTTATTAGTTATTTTTTATTATTTAATTTCTCTATGAATAGCTGTTACTTTTCCTAATATCATATCAGTAGAAATAATATTAACATTAATACTAGGATATTTAGGATTCATAGCTTGAAGAATTATTCCCTTAGGATACTTATATAATTTTCTTACTGATAAAATATTACTTTTAGTAGCAATTACGATATCATCACCATTTTTATAATCATCTAGTCTTTCAAAGAAAACTTTATCATTTTTTAAATAATATGGATTCATTGAGTCATCTAATATTTTAACAGATAATTCTGATTTACCTACAAGAGGCTCATAAGAAGCATTTTTATATGTATTAATAATTTTTTCATTTTTAGCTGTTAGATTATTATCTATACGAGTACTTTTAACATAATTTTTAACAAACTTATTTTCTAAAAGTTGTTTTTCTTCTGAAGTTATATTAGCTGTGCTTAATATAGAAGTGTCTATGTTAAAAATATTACAAATTTCAAAGAATAAATCATATGGTATATTTAATAATCCTGTTTCATATTTATGTAATGTTTGACGATTTTTTTGATGATTTAAGGCTACAGATAAATCTTCTAGAGAATAATTGTATTTCTTACGATTTTCCTTTATTAAATTACCTACGAATGGTTTTAATTCATCACTTACTAATTCTTTCTTTCTAGTTCTCATACTAATACTCCTTACTAACTAATTTTATTGGCTATATAGATAGGAATTGTTCCTAGAATACCAATAATGGTTTTTATTATATATCTAATTACTATACAGATGATTAAATCAATAGTATTATATTCAAATAAGAATGATATTAAAGCAAATAAGGCACTATCTAATAGTTCTACGATGATTATGGAAAATATATTGCTTAAAATTATCTTATTCTGAAGTCTTTTTATTAAATAGTATAATTTACTGCTTAAATATGTTGATGATAATAGGGATACTATTAAAGCAATATATATACGAAGGTTATATTTAAAGATACTATCATATGATTTATTAGCTAGTTCATTATATTTACTACTCTCAATAAGACCAGATAAATTCAAGAAACAGCAACTTACTAAGGCAGTTATTAGAATTAAACTTAAGTATGTAACTAATTCTTGTGGGCCTCGTTTTTGAGTAATTAGGTTTCCTGCTATAATTATGGAAATTGTTGTGGCGAGGCCAATAGGAATATTTACTCCCATTAAATCTATCTGCTTTAAACTCATGATACATGATACAAGAGTAGCTATAATACCATAAACATATAGACCATCTGTTTTATACTTTTTATATAATATTGTCAAAGATAAATAACAAATTAACATTTCTACTATTATTAATATAATATTTTTCATTCTTGCACCTTCTTATTGATAAGATAATTTATTATTAAGAGATTTATCAAGGTAACTAAGATACCAATAATATAAGTAGATATACCAATAAATAAAGAGTCTTTTACTTCTAAGATATTAATATACGATAGAATGGAGAAGAGCATTGTTGGAATTAGGCCAGTTATAATGTAAGTTAAACTGACATTTATAGAAATGTTTTTCTTAAGTTCTGACATTAATTTGTATAATCTAATGACAATATATTGACTAATAGCCATAATAATAGGGTAGACAATTAATATTTTGTAATTGTAAGCAAATGTTCCTTGCATATTTATTGATATTGTTTCTGTTATAGCTGGTACAAAATAATTCATAGTAGCTATTAGTAGACTAGTTGATATATTAGAATACAAAGATATCAAGATAATATTTTTATTTTCTTTGTAGCCATATTTTGTTATAAATACATATATTATAGTAAAAACGGCAATTACAGGAATAATATTTAGATTAACATTTATCTTACTAATAGTTGCTACTTTGAATGATAGTATTAAACCTAGAATATTCATAATTACTAGTGAAAAGTAGTAACCTCGTTTATCTAGCATTTTGTAGATGCTGAAGGTTGTTAAAATTGTTAAAAATATTAATATTAAGAAAATTATCTCACTCATTTGTCCACCTTCTTATTCAATTAATATTATAACATAAAAATAAAAGATACAAAATATTTTCGTATCTTTTTCTTAAAATATTATATATAAACATTATTTAATGTCTTTTAGTATTAATCATATCATTAAAGGCTTCTATTTTAGTATCAATGTTAGCTATATTATTTTCGCCATCAAAACTTAGATATAGAATAGGGACATGATATTCTTCGCTAATTTGACTTAAGATTGGCATGGCATTTATTTCAGGGACACAACTAAAACTTTTTATATGAATTATACCATCAACACCTTTTTCACAATGTTCTATGGCATGAACTACTGATTCAGTGCCATCTGCTCCAAGAGGGTATTTTATATATTTTTTTCCTTTTCTTAGTAAATATCTTCTTTTAAATCTTTTAATTATTAATAAATATGTAAGATTGGTATATCTTGTTATTTCTATTTCTTCTTTTATTAAGTTTCTTTCAATATTGTTACTAGAATTTAAATCCATAAGGGAAAATAATTCTCCAATTAAGAGGATCTTTTTTCTAGGTATATCTTTTAATTCAATTGATTTATAGATTCTTTTATATTTATGATATATTTTTATAATTTTAATAAGGCTTAATTTTGAATTTAAATATTCTTGATGCATATTTTTTTCAGCATTTTCAAATGAGTTTAGCTGTTTTTCAAAACCCATATTCTTTCTTAATATTATATCTAATTTATCCATAAATATCATTATTAGAAAGCCTTTTAAAAGACAATATGCATAATAAAAAATATTTAGTTTTTTATTTTGAGTTTTAGCAAACTTATATAATTTAATTAAAGAGACACGATTATCTTTTATTAGATTTACAAATGTAAATTTATATCCTAGATCTTTTAAGATTTGTTCTTGTAATTCGGCAAAATATCCATAACGGCATCCGCCTCCTGCTTGTATTAAAATGTCAGCACCAGAATTTAGAGCATCTATATAATTACCTAAATTATATTTAAAAGGCATGCATATATCATCTGGACTATATTTTGAACCAAGACTAATAGTATGTTTATTATTTTCTTCAGGAATAATCATCTCGCATTTAGTGATTTTTTCAATAATATATTTTATAGGAATATAATATTTACCTAGATGAGGTAGAGATATTTTCTTATTCATTATTTACACCTCTTAAAATATCAATAAAACTTTCTAGTTTTGTTTCTAGACTTAAATCAGTAATGTTTTCATCAATTAATAAATTTAATATGGGGAGTTGTTTATTCTTTCTAATAGCTAAATTATTAACAAGAGAATCTACACCACAAGGATATGTTGAGATAAATATTAAACCATCTACTTGATGATAGTAGTAGTATAAGGCTCCAATCATTTCTTTAGAGTATTTCCAATATAATGTATTTGAAAAATATTCTGAAAATTTAGTAGCCGTTTTTTTATTCAAATAATTTGAGAATATTGGAGTGATATTATTTTTTTCTAGATAATCGATAATATATCCAGAAATATATTTATCTTTTATATTGTAGAAATGGGACATAATTAATATTTTCTTATTAGACTTTGATAGCTTATTTTTGGTTTCTTGTTCTTTAGTAATATTATATGTTTTTTGTTTTTTTAAAGCATATATATAACTAGAAATAATTTTTATAGGATTTTTAGTAAATTTGAATCCTATTTTTAGCAGACTCATAAATTGATATTTGTGTTTAGTATGTTCAATATCAATATCTAGTAACATACTTTCTGGTAGTAAGCATCTTAAATTATCATATATACCATTAAGTCTAGTACATGATTTATCTTTTTTACCATAATCACATACTCTTGATATAAGTAAATAGTCGCACTTTTCTGCAAGATATAGAGCATGTCCTATATATATTTTATAGGATAAACAGCATTCATCAATAGTGTTATTAACTCCTAAATCTACTATTTCATGATTTGTTTCAGGGCTTAAGATAACATTTACTCCTAAAGATTCTAAATAATTCTTCCATAATACACCATAACGATAATATAGTAAAGCTCTGGGAATACCAACTTTTATTTTTTTCATATTTCACCTAATTAAATATATGTTGATATATTTAAAATATGAGGTGAATTTTTATTTATAAATTTAAATTATATCAAATAAAAAAGATAGTTATTCACTATCTAATTCATCTTCAGAAAGAATTGTTAAATCACTTAAATCTTCTTCGGCATATTCACTTTCATCATCTATAGAATTGAATTCATCTTCTTCAGTTATTTCTTCATCGTTTTCTTCATCTTGATATTCTTCATCCTCGTCGTCTTTATCTTCATACAATTCATCCATGTCTATTTTAATTTTATGATTGGATTTTAAATCCCATTTACCATCTTCTAAGAGAATAAATTCTTTTGATGTAGTTAATGATTGGAAAAAATCAGCTATCTTATCTTGATACTCTTTATCTGATAATTCTAATAATGAACATACTTGTTTGAATAAGTCAGCAGTATTCATAGTTGTTTTATTTTCTTCTAAATATAATTTTGCAATATCAGTATATGATAATAATTCTAATTCTTCTTTACTCATTTTACTTAATTTCATTTGTGTTCCTCCTACATTTGTTCTCTTGGTATAATACCAATTAGATTTAAAGAATTATTAATAACTATTTTTATAGCTTGTAATAAGATCATTCTTTCATTTGTATACTCTTTGTCATCAGTAATGAATTTAACTTGAGAGTAATATGAATGGAATAATGATGCTAATTCATAGATGTAATTACATATTATGTGAGGTTGTTCTTTTTCAGCAGCAGTAATTACTGTATCTTCAAAGTTTATCAATTTATCCATAATAGTATATGCTAATGGTTCATTTAATGTATTAAATTTAGTTATTTTTGGTAATTCTTCTTTATAACTATTTAAAATTGATGAAATTCTAGCATTTGCATATTCTATATAGTATACAGGGTTTTCGTTACTATTTTTTATAGCTAGTGACATATCAAAGTCCATTTGAGTATCTAGGCTCTTTGATGCAAAGAAATATCTTGTAGCATTAATTCCTACTTCTTCAATAAGGTCATTTAGGGTAATTGTTTTTCCAGTTCTTTTACTGATTTTTATTTCTTCACCATCTTTTAATAATCTTACCATTTGTAATAATTTTACTTCTAGAATACTACTATCATATCCTAAGATATCAAGAGAGGCTTTTAATCTGTTAACATATCCATGATGGTCTGAACCAAAAACGTCAATTAATTCATCAAATCCACGTGCTATTTTATGAACATGGTTAGCTATATCTGGTAAAAGGTAAGTATAACTTCCGTCATTTTTTACAATTACACGATCTTTATCATCACCAAATTTTGTAGTACGAAGCCACAATGCATCATCTTCGATATAACAATCATTGTTCTTTTTGAAAGAATTTAGGACATCTTCAACATAACCATGATCATATAGTGATTGTTCACTAGTAAATACATCAAAATTTACTCTAAATGTATCTAGGTCTGTTTTTATTTGTTGCATTAATCTTTTTAAACCTTCTTGTTTAAAGAATTCAATATCCTCATCAAGGCATTTATCTTGATGTTCTTTATAGATAGATTCTGCAATAGTAATGATTTCTTTTCCGTGATATCCATCTTCTGGTAAATTACATTCTAAGCCACATACTTCTTTATATCTTTCTTTTATAGATATACCTAAATTATTCATTTGATTTCCAGCATCATTTATATAATATTCACGAGTAACATCATAGCCACAAAAAGACATAATTCTTGATAAGTTATCTCCATAAGCAGCACCTCTACCATGACCTATATGAAGAATACCTGTTGGATTAGCACTTACATATTCAATATCTATTTTTTTACCATTACCAAGATTATTTTTACCATATGATTTACCTAATTCAATAATCTTATTTAACTCTTCATATAATCTTTCTTTCTTTAAATAGAAATTTATAAATCCTGGTCTTGCCACTTCTACTTTATCAAGAATATAGAAGAAATATTATCTTTAATTTTATTAGCTATTGCTTCTGGATTTTCGTGAAGTTTTTTAGTTAATAGTAGG
>CAJMQX010000034.1 GCA_905215635.1 uncultured bacterium
ACATACACTACTTCTTTTACTAAAGTATTATTCTCTATCTCTTTAATCATTTTATTATAATTCTTATCATTATTTCTAACCATTCCTAATATTAATATAAATATTAGTATTATTATTCCTATAAATATCTTAATAATCTTTTTCATAATATCACACTAAAATTATATCACATATAAAGAAAAAAGCCTACTTTTTAAAGTAGACTTCTCTATTATTTAGTTAATGTTTTACCATTTTTACATTCGTTAATTAAGTAGTTAATACCACCCCAGTATTCTGATGTTTTAGCATTTTGTTCATATTCTAATCCATCTCCAGCGAATACTACGAAATATTTAATTAATTCTCCATTAGTCTTATCTAATTCATTTAAGAAGTTAATACGTATAAAGTTAATATAAATATACATATCATTAAATCCATTACCAGATTCTAATTTAAATTTATCTTCTTTAGCATCTAACATATCCATAAGTAAACTATTAAGTAATTCATTAAATTTAGCATTATCCCCAGCTCTACCAGTCTCTACGATAGTTCTAACTCTTTTACCTAAATCATCTGATTTAGCTTTTTCAACTTCATCAAAGATAGCATCTTGTGCAAGGTACATAAGTAAGTTATCCCAACCCATACCTTTAGCACACCATCTAGTATTATTTTCAGTAATAATTCTAGATAATACTGAATATGTATCAAGAATTACTTCATTAGGATCTTGATCCCCAATAATAGTATTTACTAATTCTTTATTTTCTTCTTTTAATTGATCTATATTAACTATCATTACATATTTAGTAACTTCTTCATAAGTAACAGGTAATCCTTCATCTGTTAATTTAGTATATATATCATCTACTAAATTATAGAATTCTTCTTCAGTTAATATTTTATGTTCTACATTATCTACATCATTATTAGTATTATTATTTACATCTAAAGATACTAATTCATTATTAATAAATGCTCCCTTAATATTCTTAAGTTCTTCTTTAGTCTTAGCATTTACTAGAATAAAATCACTAACATTATATATATTATTCTTAATAACTACTCCACTAATATCCTTACTAAACATAATCTCTACTGGATTCTTAATCTTTTTAATTTGATTATTTACAATAATTCCATCTACTGAAGATACAATATTTCCTTTACTATCCATTATTTTAACATCACTAATAGGTACTAATGTATTATCTACTAATAAGTATTCTAATCCTTCTTTATTTAGTAAACTATCTTCTGCTACATATGTATTATCATCTGTATTACTATCTTCTTTAGTTGTAAAACTACAAGCTGCTAAATTTGTTGTAAGAATGATTGTTCCAATCATTGCTTTAATCTTATTTCCATTAATTTTTAAATTTTTCATCTTTATTCCCCCTATTTTCCAGATTTTTGTCTGGTTCTTCCTGTAAGTGTATATCCTGCATTAATTAAACCTGTATCATTATTAGAAGTACTCCATTTATAATCTACTGTACCTCCAACATATTCTCTAAGTCTATAACGATAGTATGTTACTTCTCTAGTTCCTGTTATTGTAACTGTTGAAGCTACTTCTTTATAACACTTAGATCCATCACTAGTCTTATTATATCCCGCTGGGCAACTATTAATAAAGTCTGCATACTTAGTCTTAGTTACTTCTTTATAACATTTAGTACCATCACTAGTCTTATTATATCCTGATGGACATCCTACTGTTGTTTGTTTAGTTTCTGACTTATTTGTGTTACTAACACACTTATTTCCACTCTTAGTATATCCAGATGGACATCCTACCGTTGTACTAGTAGTCTTAGTTTCATCTCTGTATCCTGTTTCTGTTGTTGAGTAAGAACAATCATAAGGTACATTTACTACTACTGGTGCACAAGTACTACAAGATTGTGTAATTTGTTGACTATAACAAGTTTGAGGTACTGTTACTGTATAAGTATATGGTACTTTAACCGTTTTAATATATTTACACTCAAATCCTATTTGATTTGATAGAGTAAATCCATCATAACTATTAGCACATGCTAATGGATTAGTAGTAGGTTTATAAGTCTTCTTATAATTACAAGTAAATCCATTTTGACTTACTAAGGTAAATCCATCTAATGTCTTAGCACATGATTCTGGATTAACATATTCATTAGTCTTTTCTACTTTATAACACTTAGTACCATCACTAGTTTTACTATATCCTGATGGACATCCTACTTCTAATGAAACATATTCATTTTCATAAATAGTCTTATCATATGAATATTCTTCATATTCAACTCTAGTTTCTACATCACGGTAACTTGTTTTAGTAACTGATACTTTTGACCATTCAGACCAATTACCCCAATCTGTCCAATTACCACCTGTAGTCTTTTTATATTCATATTCAAGCATTCCAGTTGATGTATTCTCTTCTTGTCTTCTTTCACATATATCTGTACTACAATAGTTGTAGCATCCCATAGGAACAATTATATAATCTGCTTCTTCTCCACATTCTAGATATACTTTCATTTGATATTCTGTTTCCATTTTTTCTATAGAAACATAAGAATTCTTAGCAGAACAAGCATGTCCGTTTTTATCTTTAATTTCTAATATATAATTTTCATCATACATTCTAGCTAAAGATAATGTTTTTACTTCTCCTAATTTTTGTGGTAATCTCTCAGTTGTAAAATAATCTTTTCCTACTTGTTTCATCTTTTCTATATTTTGTGAAAAGATAGTATCTGTAAGCACATCAAGTTTGTTAGATATTCCTTTATTAGATAATGATAATAACCATACTGTAAACAAGATAAATATAATTACTATTACTCCTTTAATAAAGAAATTCGTCCAGCTAAATTTTTTATTTTCTTCGTACATAATAATTCCCCCTTAAAGAAAATCGTTTTCTATACTAACACATAGTTATCATTTTGTCAAACATTTTTTCACTTTCCTATTCTTTTTCTTCTCATCATATGCCAAAAAGAAAATAAGTATGTTTATTTCATACTTATTTCCAGGTATTCTATTTATTTATCTAATTCTTCTTTTAATATTCTTGAAGTAAGTGCTGGATTAGCTCTACCACGGGTCTTTTTCATTATTTGTCCTATAAAGTAATCAAATACTCTCTTACCATTTTTATAGTCTTCTACTAAGTTTTCATTTTCATGCATTACTTCTAGTACTATTTCCCTTATCGTATTTTCATCTCCTATTTGAGATATTCCTAATTTTTCTACAATAACCTCAGGTTCTTCTCCAGTATCCATTACTTTTTCTAATACTTCTTTTCCTTGTTTTCCAGATATTTTTCCTTTATTAATTAATTCTATTAAATCTACTAGCATCTTAGGAGTTAATTTAATATCTTCTATTGATAAATCAAATTTATTCATATAAGCTATTACACTTCCAGTAAGCCAATTAGATACTATTACAGCATCTCCTCCTAATTTAAGACATTCTTCATAATAATCAGATATCTTCTTATCTCTAACTATAGTAGAAGCATCTTTCTCATTAAGTAAATATTCTTTTGTATATATATGATATCTCTCATTATGAAGTCTAGGTATACTCTCCTTTATTTCCTTAATCCATTCTCTATCTATCTTAATTGGAGGTAAATTAGGATCAGTAAAATATCTATAATCAATAGCATCTTCCTTACTTCTCATAGAGTAAGTCTCTCCCTTAACTTCATCAAATCTTCTAGTTTCCTGAAGTACTTTTTCTCCTCTATTAAGTATTTCTGTCTGTCTTTTTACTTCACATATAATAGCTTCTCTAACACTACTAAAAGAGTTAATATTCTTCATTTCTACCTTAGTACCAAGTTCTGTATCCCCTTCACGCATCAAAGAAACGTTAACATCACATCTAATTTGACCTCTATCACTTCTAGCATAAGATGTATCACAGTATAAAAATATACTTCTAAGCCCTTCAAGAAATGCTACTGCTTCATCAGCTGAATTAAGACAAGGTTCTGTAACTGTTTCTAAAAGTGGTACTCCACAACGATTATAATCTAACAAAGAATAAGTATTATAATGATCTAAACTAGCAGTATCTTCTTCTAAGTGAGTATCATGAATTAATACTTTCTTATCTTCTCCATTAACATTTATCATTACATATCCATTAATCCCAATTGGATGTTTAAACTGGGTAATCTGATATCCTTTAGGTAAATCTGGATAAAAATAATTCTTTCTCTCAAAAGTTAAATATTCAGGTATTTCACAATTCATAGCTAAAGCCATCTTAATTGAATTCTTGACAGCTTCTTTATTAACTACTGGTAATATTCCTGGCATTCCCAAGTCTACTACTGAAACATTACTATTAGGTATTGTACTATAGCTATTTCTAGCACTAGAAAAGTTTTTACTATTAGATTTTAATTCACAATGTACTTCAAGCCCAATAACCATCTTATACATCTTCTTCACCTACCTTAGCCACTTGATTAGCATAATTCATCTCATCTTCTATTTTTTTAGCCATATTTAGTACTAAATCATCTTCTCCAAATCTTCCTGTTATATTTATTCCTACTGGCATCTTTTTAATAAATCCTGAAGGTATAGTTATACTAGGAAAACCGCCAAAATTACCTATAACTAAATGATTATCTAACATCAAATATTTATCACTAAGTTTATCTGTTCCCTCATCAAATTTAGGAGCTATTCCTGAAGCAGCTGGCATAATTATTCCATCATACTTTAAAAATAATTCATTAATTTTATCTACTAACATTCTTCTAACACGACAAGCATTTAAAAATAACTTTTCTTGATTTTCTTTTTGTAATATATAACTACCTAAAACAAATCTTCTTTTAATAAGTTCACTAAATCCTTTAGTACGAGCATCTTGAATAATTTCATTAGGAGTTCTTCCTTCTCCTCTTACACCAAAATGAATACCTGTTAAATTAGCATCATTACTAGTAACTTCTGCACAAGAAATAGACATATATGTTGGATACATTGCTAAAAGTAAATCTTTATCAATAGATTCTTCACATACTTCTATTCCTATATCTTCACATTTTTTCTTAACCTCATCAAAATTATCTAATACTTCTTGTAAATCTTTATCATTATCTTTATTCTCTAATACTTCTTTAATATAAAATAATTTCTTTCCCTTAACTGGCTTATCTATATTATCTAAATAATTTATATCATCATCAGGTAAACTAGTCATATCACGTTCATCATGCCCCTTAACTATATTCATAACCATTGCTGCATCATATACATTTCTAGTTATTACTCCTAGGTGATCTAAACTAGATGCAAATGCAAATAATCCATATCTAGATATTCTTCCATATGTTGGCTTAAATCCTACTATCCCTCCATATGCTGCTGGTTTTCTAATTGAATCCCCTGTATCACTCCCAATAGCAAATGGTACTATTCCTAATGCTACCGCTGCTGCTGATCCTGCAGAAGATCCTCCTATTAATCTTTCACTATCCCAAGGATTTCTAACTACTCCTGTATGTCCAGTTGTACCAGTTCCACCCATTGCAAGCTCATCTAATACTGTCTTTCCTACAAGTACTGCTCCTGCTTCTTTTAATTTTTTATATATTGTCGCATCATATACTGGAACATAATTACTCAAAATATTAGAAGATGCTGTCGTAAGTATCCCTTTAGTAGATATATTATCTTTAAGTGCATAAGGTATTCCCGATAAGATACTATCACTATCTTCTTTCGCACCCTTATCCATTATTGTTACAAAAGAATTATATTTATCTTGATATTTCTTTGCTAATTTAACACTTTCATCAAAAAGTTCTTCATAACTAACACTTTCCTTATCAAGTTCTTCTCTCATTTCTTTAATACTTTTTGCCATCTTACTCCACCACCTTCGGTAATTTTACTTGATTATATAAAGTACTTCCACTATTAGAAAGTATATCCTCAAGTGGTAATTCATCTACCACTACATCTTCTCTAAATGATACATTTTCTAACTTTTTAGGATAAATCATTGGTTCTACTTTATCTATATTAGGTATCTTCTCTATCAAATCCATTTGTTTCAATATAACTTCAAATTCTTCTGATAAAGTATCATATTCTTCTTCATCCATTGTAAACATAAGTTTATTAGCTAACATTTTTAACGTTTCTTTATCCATTGTATTTCCTTCTTTCACATATTCTAGTATATCATAAACTTTCGATTAATTAATATTTTTTTATTTATTTTGCATCATAAATAGAAAAAATATCAGAATAAATTTATTTCTGATACTCTTTTCTATCTTGCATTACGAATAATGATTATTCCTGAGCCACCTAATCCACCAGTTCCATTCATACCAGCTCCGCCACCAGCCTTGTGCACCCCATGCTTCTAATTTATAAGTTCCAGTAATTGGCACCGTAAAAGTTTGTTCTCCAGCAGTAGTGTACAAATCTTTTTTATTAGAATAAATATATTTAACACCAGCTGAAGATAAATAAGCGATATTACCTAATTTATCAGTTAACTTTATACATCCATAATATGTTATATCATATGTATAACTTTCTGAGTATTCTTTCGATAAAGCCGTCTGTTCTTCATATGTAGCTGCACTACAATTACTATTCGTAGTTAAAGCAAATCCGTATGTATTAGTAAGTCCTGATCCTTCATCACCAAAATTAGATAAGGTTAAAGTAAACTTACCATCATTAAGTGATAATAATGCTGTTCCATATGGAATATCATCTTTCCATTTAGCAAATAATGTTAAATCTCCTGATTCTTCATGCGTACCACTAAATTCTCCTATACTAATACTGTATTATTTTTCCACATTTATCCATTTTATATTTCCAATATGCCGTATGTAATCTATAAGCATAATTATTTGCTCTATAAAAATAATTTGGATAATAATCTGTTTCTCCTAAATTAGAAAGAGCTACTACTATATATGGATTATTAGCAAAAACTATTGATACATCATGTATTGCTGTGCCACTCCAACCACTCTTGTTAGCTACTTGATAATTATTTTTTCCTTTAATAAATTTTGGATTTGCTATCAAAAAATTATTCATTGCCTCTTCTCCATATTCTTTATTATCAATATATTATACACATTGTAGTTCCGCGAAAACTCTGGT
>CAJMQX010000035.1 GCA_905215635.1 uncultured bacterium
CAAAAAAATGCAGACTGTGTCTTTTTTGACTGTCTACATTTATTTTATCACTTCATTTTTTGTGTCTACTTTTATCTTACAACTTCAAATTAAGTGAATCTTTTTTTGTTTAATTAAAATTTTCGATATAAGCCAATAGCCTTTCCTAGAATAGTTACATTGTCTAATATGATAGGAGCCATAGTGTCATTTTCTGGTTGTAATCTAAAATGGCCATTTTCTTTATAGTATGTTTTTAAAGTTACTTCATTTTCATCATTCATGGCAACAACCATATCACCATTTCTAGCGGTTTCACATCTTTCAACGATGACGATATCATTAGATAAAATACCTTTATTAATCATACTTTCACCATCTACTTTTAAAGTGAAAACTTCTTTTTGTTTTGGTATTAAGTAAGATGGTAAAGAGAAAAATTCATTAGGTACTTCGATAGCTTCAATTGGAGAACCTGCAGTAACTTTTCCTAGAAGTGGAACATTTACAACCTCTTCTCCTTTATTTTCATATTCATTAGGTACTAATAATTCAAGAGCTTTGTTTCCTTCTTTACTTCTTTTTATATAACCTTTATCAACTAGATGATTAATATGTACATGAACAGTAGCAGGAGATGATAAATTTATAGCACTACATATTTGTCTAATTGATGGTGGGTATTTATTCTCAGCATGAAATTGTTTAATAAATTCTAAAACTTCTTTTTGTTTTTTAGTTAATCCATCAGTTTTTTGTCTCATAAAAACTCCTTTCAATTACATAATAACACAATAACGAATGTATGTCAAACATTTGTTTATATATTTTGCAGAATAATTAAAAAAAATTTTAAAATAGGGGACAATTGACAGGTGATTTGTAAAATACAAACAAATGTTTATAAAAATTAATAAATTCTATTGACACAAACAATCGTATGTAATAAAATGTAATTACAGAAAGGGTGATTGAAATGGAATTTTTAAAAAATAATAAAGGAGCAATTATATTTTATTTAATTATTGTTGTTAGTTCATTAGCAATAATAAATGATGTTAAGAAAGATAATTTACGTGAAGAAAGTAAGTATGTTATGACATATATGGCAAAATAAAATACATATCAGTATTTAATTCCTTGATATGTATTTCTTTTTTTCATTTCTTTATCTATATCATTTAAGAGTTGACATTTCTGACACAACCATATAGGAGCTAATAATTGTTCTTTATCAGGATCAGAAGTTATACGATTAATTACTATCTTAGGGTTTAGTAATTCTAATTGTTTGATTACAATATCAATATATTCTTCTTTAGTTAGAACATGGAAGTTAGTTTCTTTTAATAATTTAGCCATATCAGTATCTTTGATAATATGTAACATATGAATTTTAATTCCTTGAATATCTAGAGTGTTTAAATGTTTAACAGTATCTAACATCATTTCTTCTGTTTCAAAAGGAAGACCATTAATAATATGAACAACAACATTTATATTTCTTTCTCTTAATTTTTTTACCATATTATCAAAGCTTTCTAGGGTATGACATCGATTAATTAATTTAGAAGTTTTTTCATGAATAGTTTGAAGACCTAGTTCTATAGTAAGATATGTTCTTTTATTTAAATCTTCTAAATAAGATAAGCATTCATCACTAATAGCATCACATCTAGTAGCAATATTTAGACCAATAACGTTATCAAGAGATAATACTTCTTCATATTTTTCTTTTAATATGTTTACGGGAGCATAGGTATTGGTTCTAGCTTGAAAATAACCAATGTATTTACATGGAATATGTTTTTTATTGACAACTTCTTTCATTTCATTAAACTGATTAGTAAGAGATTTATGAATATCTCCACCAAACTCACCACTACCAGTTTTAGAACAATATATGCAACCACCATAACCTAGAGTACCATCTAGATTAGGACAACTAAAACCACCATTTAGACTAACTTTAAATACCTTAGTACCAAATTTAGTTTTATAAAAATAATTTAGAGTATGATATCTTTTATTATCTAGAGTGTATTTAAACATAATAATCACCACAAAGTAATTTTATCATAAAGAATAAAAAAAGACAAATATATAGATTTATGAAGAATAGATAGGATTATTTTAATGTTTGGAAAATTTTGATGTTGTGATATAATTAATGAAGAGAAAGAAAATATGAAATTTAGAGAGTTTAGTGAATTTGATGATCCAGAAAGTGCTGATTATGATATTATTAGTAGTCTTAGAGAAAATGAAACCGCAAAGGAAAATAAACATGCAGTTTTAACTAAAGAACAGAAAATGTTTACAGAATTATATTTTGATTTAGGTGCTCCTGAGTTATTTGAATTAGAACCTTATGGAATAACAGAAAGTGATTTTGAATCTCCAACAAAAGAAGCAATAGAAAAACTAAAGAGATATGCAGAGAATTTTCAAATAACATATACACATAAAAGTAGATAATATTTAAAAGATATGTTATGATATAGAAACGGGAAGTGATAGAATGACTTTTGCAATACATACATTCGGATGTAAAGTTAATATTTATGAATCAGAATACGTTATTAATTTGATGCAGGCACATGGATATAGAAAAGTAGATTTTGAAGATGATGCAGATATTTATATAATTAATACCTGTAGTGTAACAAATGAAGCAGATAAGAAAGATAGAAAACTAATACATACTACTAGAAATAATCATAAAGATAAAATACTTATTGTAATGGGATGCTTTTCACAATTAAATCCAGGTGTAATAGATGCAGATATAATACTTGGAAATAAACATAAATCTAAAATAGTAGAATTAATTAAAGAGTATCAAAATAAGAAAGAGAAAATAATTAAAGTAGAAGATATTAGTGATACTAACTTTGAAGATATGTATATAAATAGATTTATAGAACATACAAGAGCTTTTGTGAAAATACAAGATGGATGTAATGCTTTTTGTGCTTATTGTACAATACCTTATGCAAGAGGTAATCTAAGAAGTAAGAAATTTTCTAAAGTAATAGAAGAAGTATCTGAACTTGTAAATAATGGATATAAAGAAATAGTACTTACGGGAATACATACAGGAAGATATGGAAAAGAACAGAATACTAATTTAGAAACTTTATTAAGAGAATTAGTAAAAATAGAAGGAATATTTAGAATAAGATTATCTAGTATAGAGATAAATGAAATAACAGATGGAATAATAGATCTTATTAAGAATAATTCTATTATGGCAAAACATTTACATATACCACTTCAATCAGGAAGTAATGAAATATTATCTTTAATGAATAGAAAATATAAAAAAGAATACTTTATAGATAGAATAGATTATATTAGAAAAGAGATACCTGATATATCTATTACAACTGATTTAATAGTAGGATTTCCTAATGAAACAGAAGAATACTTTGAAGAGACAATAGATACTTTGAAGAAGATTAAGTTTAGTAAAATACATACATTTCCTTACTCAAAAAGAAATGGTACAGTAGCAGCTACTATGCCTAATCAAGTAGATGGTAATGTTAAGAAATGTCGTGTTAAAGAAGTATTAATGTTATCAAATTGTTATGAAGAAGAATTTTATAAGAGTAAGATAGGAAATAATTACGATGGAATAGTAGAAGATAGAAAAGATGGGAAGAAAGTTGTAGTTACTTCAAATTATATTCCAGTAGTAATAGATGATAAAGAAGTATTAGCAAATACAATAGTTGATGTTAAGATAAAAGAAGTAAAAAATGGAATAGTCTTTGGAGAAGTTATATAAAATTAATAATCAAAATAGTTATATACTGTTTTGATTTTCTTTTGTCTAATAGATGTAAAAATATTTTCTTTTTGAGATATATTTGTTATAATGATTATAGATAGTATATGATATGGAAGGAGATAATACTATGATGTCAGATGAACAAAAACAAACTTTTATTGAAAAGATTACTCCGATAGTTCAAAAATGTGCTGATGAACATGGATACAACCAAGAAGTTGTGCCAGCTATAGTAGCACAAGCTTGTTATGAATCTAATTATGGTAATAGTGCACTTTCTACTTCAGGAAATAATTATTTTGGAATTAAATATGGAGATTATTATAATGGACCAGAAGTACATTATAATGGAAATTCTTGGAGAGCATATGATTCACTTGAAGGTGGGGTAGAAGGATACTTTAAATTTTTAGAACAACCTGATGTTGCACAATATTATAGTGATAGATTGAAACCAGTAACAGATCCTAAACTATATTTAACATATATTGGTGGAGCTGGTTATGGTGGAGGTTCTTATGGTGAAAGAACTTATTATCTTATGAAAGATGAAGGAATAGATAATTATTGTAAGGAACATCCTTATAGTGCAATTAGTACATTTAGTGAAGAGAATATATTAGAAGATAAAGCAGTAGTAGATGAAGAAGGTAAAAGTGATGAAGAGAGTACTTCAAAAGAAAAAGTAGCTCCTTTACAAGCTATTATTACAGAACCTTTAGAATCAATAATATCAGTAGAATATCAAGTAGTAAGAGATCATGTAAAAGCAATTACTGGAGCAATAAAGAAAAATAATTTATTAACTTCAAATAACGCAAGTATTCCAGAAGATGGATCTCAGACCTTTAATGCTGCTAATAAAGCATATAATACCTATATGATAATGAACGAGAGTTTCTTAGCATCTTTAGATATGGCTTGTAAAAATATAATGTCAGTAGCAGAATTTATGAGTAGAGAAGATGCTAAATTAGCGGCATCTGCTTCAGGAGTAAATAGATATTTAAATATTATTACAGGACTTGAATTAGATACTTATCGTAGTTTTTATAGTAATCCCCCATCATTAAAAATTACAGATGTATCTGGAGATATTAAACTAAGTAAAGCAAAATTAATGGAAGCTTCTTCTACAGGGAATGCTTTAATTAGTAATTTACTTCAAGATATTAATGATACAAGAACGATACAAAAAGAAATAGATGATTTAGTTAGTTCTACTAAAGAGTCGCTTCAAGGTAGAGCTTGGAGTACTATTAGAAATAAAATGGATGAATATAGTGAAATATGTCAGGAAAAGCAAGAATATGCTAATAGACTTGTCGATAGTATGATAGAATCTTATAAACAGTTACTTGCATATATGAAATATGATGAACTTGATACTTCTAAAATACCAGAAACAAAAGATCAAGTAACTCAACTTGCAATTCAACTACAACAACTTAAGGAAGATTTAGAAAAAGAACCACTTATAGTTAAAGTTTATGTAGGAACCGATAGCAATGGGAAAGCACTTTATAAAGAAAAAAATAATTCTATGATTCCTAAGTTAAAAGCTGCTATTGAATTATGTGAACAATTATTAACAGAAGCAAAAGATTATTTAGATCAACTAGAAGGATTAAAAGATGTGGATAATAGAGCATCTGGAGGAATAAGAGATGTACAAAATTCACAACTAGTAATAGATAAAGAAAAAGAAGTTAGCTTTATAGATGGAAAGATAAATAATTCTTCTGATTTAGAAGTTAAAGATCTTGATAATAGAGTAGATAATAATACGAATAATGTAAGTAATATAAATAACAATAGTAATAATAATAACGTGTCAAATATAGTTAATAATTTAGATAATAAAAATTCTAATAATACTTCTAATAATAATGAAGATAAGAATAAAGATGAGAATACTAATTTAGATAATAGTAGTAATGATGTAGATAATGGTACTGATAAAATTAATGTTGATGCTAATAAGGGTGAATATATAAATCCTAATGGTAATGTTAAGAGAGAAGATAGTACTAATAATACAAGTAATAATGCAAATAATGCTACTAATAACAATACTAATAATAATACGAGTAGCAATGTTAAAGATAATAATAGTATAAGTGATAATACTAATACTAACATAGATAGTAAAGATAATGATATTGATAACAATACAAATACTAGTACTAGTAATGCTAGTAATATCTTTAAGACAGTGGGTGTTGGACTTGGTGGTCTTGGATTAGCAGGAGCAGCTGCTTATGGAGCTAAAAAGTATATGGATAAACAGAATGAAAATAAAGATGTAAAGCAAGATTATTATGAAGATAAATCAGAATTAAACTCTTCAGTAGATGATACAGATTTGAATGACTTTGATTAATAAATAAAATATAAGAAAAAAATATTTAATACTAGTATTTTTTTCTTTTTTATGTTATTATAAGTACAAAAGAAAGGGAGAAAATAGAAATATGGATGAAATATTACTTAATGCAGAAGAAAAAATGGAGAGTACAATAAACTCACTTGAATATAAATTTACTAATGTTAGAGCAGGTAGAGCTAATCCTAGTATGTTAGATGGAATAACAGTAGAATATTATGGAACAGAGACACCTTTAAAACAATTAGCTAATATAAGTGTTCCTGAAGCAAGACAACTTATGATTAAACCATTTGATAGAGGAATACTTGGAGGAATAGAAAAAGCTATTTTTGAAGCTAATTTAGGAATTACTCCAAATAATAATGGAGAATGTATATTCTTAGTAATACCACCACTTACAGAAGATCGTCGTAAGGAACTAGTTAAACAAGTAAAAGCATTAGCAGAAGAAGCACGTATAGCTCTTAGAAATATTCGTCAAGAAGCTAATACAGGATTAAAAAATTTAAAATTACCTGAAGATACAGAAAAAGAAGGTAATGAAGAAGTACAAGAATTAATTAATAAATATAATAAAATAGTGGATGAAAAATTAAAGTTAAAAGAACAAGATTTAATGACAATATAATAGGTCATATAGGGGGAAAAATGAAAAAGGTTTTTATGCCATCAATGGATGGCTTAAGAGAGATGCAGTCTCTTGAGGCAGATGTTTATTCATATATAATTATTAAGGCTGTAGAAAAATTTATTATGGAAGGAATAACTTTTACAGCTATAGGTATTCTTAATTCTAATCATACAAATAAATATATTTTAAATGATCCAGAAGTGGTTATTCCTATATGTAGAATGTATCCTGAATTAATAAAAAGATTTGATTTTGCTAATAATGATGCAGCACTTTGTATAGAATTATTAAATAGAATACATCAAGAAAAAT
>CAJMQX010000036.1 GCA_905215635.1 uncultured bacterium
AAAGTATAATCATTTAAAATAACATACTCATATGTAAAAGTTAATACTTCATCATAATACTTACTAGGTAATTCCATCTTTAAAGTAGTAGTCTTAACATTACCATCTTTATCATAATATTTAATTATCTCATAGAAGCCCTTATCAGTTCTAATAATTCTATCATTATATATATCTAAGATAGTCTCTCCCTCATAATTACCTTCTACTTTTTCTATCTTAAAAGGAACCCATCTTTTCTCTTGATAATGATAGTATTCTTCTACTAATTCATATAAAACATTATCTTTAACATAAAACATATTACAAATAATATCATAATCTACCTTTTGTTTATATCTACTTATAGTATAATTTTCTTTATTAAAAGAATAATCTCCAAAATCATCATAAGTAGCTCTTTCAAACATAGCATATTCATCCTTAACATCATTATCTATATTAGTGTCTCTTACTCTATACTTATGATCATCATCACTATAAAAATATATATCTGCTCCATATGGAGTACCAATATTAACTATCTTTATATTATCAGGAATAGTATATACTAACTTATAACTAACCTCTCCACTCTTAAGTTTAGCTGGATCAAATATATAAGCTTTATTTGAAGAAATAAAAGTATATTCATTAAACCAAGTATCCTTACTTAGTACTTCTCCCCCAATAAATTTTTTATAAGGATTATCTTCCATCTTAATATTCTTATTCTTTAGTACTATTCCAAGTAAAGTATCTGGGTATTTCTCATTACCAGTATTACTATTACCCTTACCATGTCCTAATAAAACTATACCTAATATTACTAATACTAATAAAACTATTCCACCTACTAAATATATTACCTTCTTCTTCATGTATATTATCCACCTATCTTTTCAATATATCCATATGTCTTTTCTGTATACATATCATCAGTTATACTCTTATATCTATTACCACTATAATCATCAGTAAAACCATTATATGCTTTATATATTTCACCAGTATCAGTGTCATATACTCTCTCGTATCCAAGCGTAGCATCACTTTGTTTTTGACTCATAATATCATAAGTCTTACTTCTATTCTCCCAAGCACTCATATATGAATCAAATGATGCTTGTATCTGTGCATTAATCTGTAAAGACTGTTGAGTTTGTGCATTACTATCATCTATTGTCTTCTTTACATAACTATCAGTAAACTCTATTGAATTAGCACACTTTAGTAATATCTCTTGGTAATCAATAAATTCATCCTTCTTTGAAGTAATTGCTGTAATATCATATATCATATAATAGCCCATATCAACACCCATTTGATAAGAATTACCAAAATTAACTACCGTTGCCAAGAACATTCCTTCTCCAGCTTCTCCCTTACTTCCAGTAAATGTTGCTCTAAGAACTTTACTATCCATTGCCACATTCTTAAGCGATGCCTGTGATTCACTCTCTTCTAATTTAGTAAAATTATTAAATGTTGGAAATTTAAAACTAGCTAAACTTGGTTCTACAGTATTTGCAAAACTACTAACATCTCCAAATACTTGAAAGAACCCTTCCGTAGTAGCACTTTCTAATACTGGAGCTTTACTAAATACATTGTATTGTGTACCTCCTGCTAATATAGCATAATCTTGCCAAGCCTTCTTAGCAGCCTGACTTTTTAATATTGGTTGTATTTTTAACATTAAAAATATTTGATTATTATCATTCTCAGGATCCACTACTCTAATTGCATAATATATTCCTTCACCACCTGCATGTACTGTCCAACCTTTAGGCTTTTTCATTGAAAAAACATCAGTGGCATAATCTTCCAATATAATCTCCTGAGCATCATTCTTAACTATTTTCACTTTATCTCTAACACTACCTCCTAAACTCACTCCAAGCACAATAACTAGAATAATTACTACTCCCCCTAAAGCATATAAAAGCTTCTTTTTATCAAATTTTAAATTTAAAGTTATCTCTTCATTATCATTCTTCTTATTTACTTGTTTCTTTTCTTTCACTATAATCTCTCCTTTACTTCTATATTAATATTATAACTTATTTATTTATCCAAATAAATATTCTTACCATCTAAAACAATGTTTTAACTGACAACTATCATATTTTATAGTATAATACCTTTAGGTGATAATTATGCAATTTAAAGATATATTAAATAAATATTTAAAAGAAACTAATTCTACTTCTAAAGAATTATCTAACATATCAGGCATCTCAGAATCAGTCATTAGTAGATATCGTAGTGGTAAAAGAACTCCCAGTATAAATAGTCCTCATCTAAGTACTCTTGCCACTTCCCTAAGTATTCTCTCTAAAAAGAATACCCCTATAAATGAAGATACTATTCTAAAAGAATTAACTACTTCTCTTAATAATAATTTTAATTATGAAAATCTAAGTAATAATCTAAATAATCTCATCACTACCCTAAATATAAATATGAGTGATATGTCTAAATATATTACTTTTGATCCCTCTCATATCTCTCGTATTAGATACGGAAAATCAAAACCATCTGATCCCTATTCCTTCTCAGAAAAAGTATCTAACTATATTAATCTAAAATATAATACTAAAGATTACATCAAAGATATCTCTTCCTTAATTGATGATTCTATAAATTTAAATGAAAAAAATCTTACTACTATTATTTATAATTATCTAACTAATAATACTATTAATAAGAAAATTCAAGTAAACTATATTAGTAATTTCTTAAATAATCTTGATAATTTTAATCTCTCTGACTATATTAAAGATATTAAATTTGATGAATTAAAAGTGCCAAACATCCCTTTCTATCATGCTAAAACTAGAAATTATTATGGTCTTGAAGAAATGAAACAAGGAGAATTAGATTTCTTTAAAGCTACTGTCTTATCTAAAAATAATTCTGATATTTTTATGTGTAGTGATATGCCTATGGAAGATATGGCTAAAGATATTGAATTCGGTAAGAAATGGATGTTTGCTATTGCTATGTGTCTAAAAAAAGGACTACATTTAAATATTATTCATAATCTAAATCGTCCATTTAACGAAATGATGTTAGGTCTATTAAGTTGGATACCTATCTATATGACTAACCAAGCATCTCCATACTATTTCAAAGATAATAAAAATACTATCTATAATCACTTAAACTATGTATCTGGAGTATGTGCTCTTACTGGAGAATGTCTTACTAATAATCATCATCTAGGTAAATATTACTTAACTACTAATAAAAAAGAATTATCTTTCTATCAAGAAAAAGCTAATATTCTTCTAAAAAAAGCTAGTCCTCTAATGGATATCTATAATATAAATCTTAATTCTAATTATCAATTATTCCTATCCAACAGTATCAATATAAATACAGAAAGAATAAGAACCTACTCAGGTCTTCCACTATTTACAATAAGCAAACCTCTACTTATAAAAATATTAAAAAGAAATAACGTAAGTAAAGAAGATGAAGATTTGATTATCTCATACTATCATGAAGAATTATCACGTACCATTAATATCTTAGAAAATAATACTATTACTGATAATATCTATAAAATAGATATGCATTCCACTGAAACATTATCCTTATCCTTAGAAAATATCTTCTATCAAAATACTATTACTTATACCCCTGAAGAATATCTAAGTCATCTAAAATCTACTATTAAATATCAAGAAAAAAATAAAAATTATCATGTTATCACATCTACTCATAAAACATTTAATAATATCACTATCATTAATCTACTAAATCATTATACTATTATTAGTAAAAATAATAATCCAACTATTCACTTTGTAATAAAACATCCACATCTTCGCGATGCTATAGCATCTTTCACAAGTCCAATTCAAGAAAAATAAAAAAGATCAAGTAAACTATTATGGTTAATACTGATCTTTTTCTTTATCTAATTATATATCTTATTGATTGTATACTACTAACTTATGTTGTGCTCTTGTAATAGCTACATAATATAAATATTTCTCATCACTAGTATATTTATTATTCTTATCAGTATATATTATTACACTATCAAACTCTAACCCTTTAGCCATATATACTGGTACTACAATAAACTTTCTATTAAACTTCTTACTACTATTATCTATCTTACTAATACCTGTATCTTTAAGTAAATCATATATCTTATCACATTCATTCTGGTTCTTAGTAATTATAGCTATACTCTTACCATGAAGTTTGCATCCTTCTATATCATGTCTTAACTGACTATTAAGTTCCAATTCTATTCTTTCATCTACTGGTACTGGCTTATTCCTCCTAATAGCAGTAATATGATTAAGCCCTAATACTCTATTACTATATTCTACTATCTCTTCACTACTTCTATATGTCTTAGTAAGACAAATATATTTACTATCAGGAAGTATCTTCTTAATATCTTCCAAACTCTCATACCTATAATATGGATTAATCGTCTGATTAATATCTCCTAATATTGTATAACTAGCATTTCTAAATATCTTACTAATTAACTTTAATTGTCCTAATGAATAATCTTGTGCTTCATCTATAACTATCTCTTTAATATAAGTATTATAATTATATCCATATAACTTACACTTCATATATACATATAAACAAGCATCATCATAATGTAGCATATCTTTATTATTCTTAATATAACTAATATCTTTATTTATCTTACTATACTTACTATTAAAGAAATCTATATATATCTTAACCAAGTTTCTTTCTATATTTATTCTTTCATATAACTCTTTCATAATCTTTTTACTTCTAGATATACTACCATTAAAATTATTTTCACTAATCTTCTCTGCCATGAACTTAATTCTTTCTCCTAAAGGAAACTTCTCATATCTAACATTTAACATATAATCAAGTTCATTCTTTGTATAACTATAGTCTCTTGTAAATAAATCATCCAAAAATCTTGCTTTCTCACACATATTATCAATATATCTATCTATATCATCATATACTCTATCACTCTGTTTATATTTAATAAATTCATAATCTTCTCTATTCTGATAACTTCTCTCTATAAAAGATGTAAATGTCTCTACATGACGAAATTCTTTAATCTCCATATCAAGAAAATCATTAATAGTAGTCTGCATCGTATTACTTTCTCCAAGCTCTGGAAGTACATTACTAATATATTCTGAAAATATCTTATTTGGAGAAAATATTAGTACATTATTAGAATTCAAATTCTCTATCTTATATAATAAGAATGCTATTCTATGAAGAGCTACTGAAGTCTTTCCTGATCCCGCAATTCCTTGTACTATCAAATTCTTATCATCAGTATTCCTAATAACTGTATTCTGTTCTACTTGTATTGTATTAACTATATTCTTCATCTTATCATTATCTGCACTAGCTAATACTTCTTGTAATAATTCATCATCTATATTTGTATTATTATCAAATATATGTAATAACTTTCCATCTTTTATTGTATATTGTCTTTTTAAAGTAATTTCCCCTTCAATCTTTCCCATTGGAGCCATATAACTAGCCTTACCTACTTCATAATCATAAAATAAATTACATATAGGACTTCTCCAGTCATGCACATAATAATTATTATTATCATCAGTTACATGAGTAATCCCTATATATACATTATCTTTATTAACTCCATCATTAAATACTATTCTTCCAAAATAAGGATTATTTTGTATTCTATACAATTTTTGTAAGTATTCTCCCTTTTTCATCATCATACTAATCTCTAAGTCATTACTACTCATCATCGTCTTTAGTTCACTAGGATCCATATCCGCTCTATTATCCCACATAAACTTCTTAAATTCTAAGACCTTATCATCTCTGTCATATAACTCTTGTCCTAGTACTGATATCTTTTTTCTTATCAGTTCAATTGTATCATCAAGTCTTTCCTCTTCAAGTTTTACTTCCTCTTTTGATAATTCCATAAACACCTCCAAACAACGGAAAAAAACGCTTTTTTCTCTAAAAAAACGTTTATCTATCAAATTACTTTTGCATGTGTCCAAATAAATATATCATAATTTATTATAAAGTTCAAGTATTTTATATAAGAAAATACAAAGAATAATCTATCTATATCATATATATTCTATTCAGCAATCCATAACTTTTAACTCTACGTCTTCTGAAGTAAATGTATTTAAAATAGTTTGTGCTACACCTGCTTTTTTCTCTACGTACATCATCTTCGTATCAAATGAAGAATTAGAAATATATTCTGTATTAAAAGGTTTAAAATCTACTTTTTGGCAATATTTTAAAGTTTTTCCTGCAGCTCCTGCTATTATTAAAGCTTGTGCTTCTGCATCTCTATAAGCACTAGTTATCATTCTTTTCCCACATTCTTCCATATCTTTAATCTTAAATTTAACATAACACATTGAACCATCTTCTAATTGTGATATATCTTCCATTATTTTTGCTATTAATTCTCTATCATAATCAAATTCCAATATAGCACTCTGATTAAAAGAATAACCTTTATGCTCATAACTTCTACTCCTTGTGTTAATGCTTCATTATAAGTTAAACAAGTCTTACTAAAATTTATATTTATAATAACTTCATCTATTACAAAGTATTTAACACTTTTCCCTCTACTATTATTTCCATATTTCTACCTACTTTTTCAAAAATAATTTTATATTAAAATCAATGAATAATTATTAGCCAATCTTACTATCCCAATCATCAAAACTACCATGGAATGTTCTATATTCTAAACTATCTTCTTTTATTTGTTTTTCACTACTATCTGTATTTTGAGTAATACTTCCTAAAACAATTAGTCTATCATCACTAAGTTTACTTATATCTAACACTATATAAGAATTACGTTCTTGATAAAAAGTTAATACTCCATCCATTTCTGGATAATATATTTTTAAAATATATTTATCATTATACTTCCTAACATCTACTACTAACCCAGTTTGTCCGCCATCTGCACATAATTGGTAACTTAAATATTTATATTCTGTTCCTTTTTTTGACAAATATATTCCATATACATTACAGTATACTTTCTCACCTTTA
>CAJMQX010000037.1 GCA_905215635.1 uncultured bacterium
TCCAGTAGAGGGAGCAGATGGAAAGGTGCTCTACGTTTGGTTCGATGCACCTATGAATCAGGTAATAAATATATACTAAAGAAGAAGATATTACTACTAATAATAGTAGATATGAAATAATATATGTCTTGATGATTAAGTAATCCTGATAATAATAAGACTATAAAATAAGTTAAGATATATGAAAAATAAATATTATATTTGATAGATTTTTTATAAAATAGATAGAAGAATACCAATAATGACACTATTGGAGTTATATAAATATTATTGAATAAAACAGCAATAAAGCCTTGATTATTAATTAGATTTTTTATTGTAAGAATATCATCTATTGGATAAGCAAAATCATTTTGATAATAACGATATAGATAGATAGCAATAATACCATATAATGTACAAGATAAACTAATATTTTTATAAATATATTTTGCAATGATTGAGATAAGTGTTGCAATAATTGAAATCATTATTTTTTCGTTATAATTAAAAATAGTAATTATTAGAGCAATAGATATTGTAGTACTAGTAATCTTGGATTTATTATTTTTTACATATCCGAAAAAGCAATCAGTGGCAATACTACAAAGAGTAGTTCCTAATAAAGTTTTTAAGATATTTAAAATGGTAATGGTATCTTTTAATATTAAATTATAAATAAGTAAGTATATGGTAAAGAATATTAAAGTATATAAATAATTTCTATTTATTTTAGATACACTATTATTTGATTTAACATAAGTACCTTTAGGAGTTATAAAATTCATTTCTTTAATTCCTCCTTAATATTATTAATTATATTTCTTACTTCTATTTTAGCTGGGCAGACATAAGAACATAAGCCGCAACTAACACATTTATCTATTTTTAATTCTTTGGCTTTATCAGGATTATTCATAATCATTGATGGTATTAAGTTAACTGGACATACTTCACTACATTTACCACATTTAATGCATGGGCTTGTTTCTGGTTTTTCATAATCCATTACCACAATGCATCCTAGGTCTTTAGTAATTATTAGTTCATCAGTAGGAATTGGAGAACCCATCATAGCTCCTCCAGCTATTAGAAGTGGATTTTTCATTTTGTTATATCCTGAGGTTTTCATCATTACCTCATTAAAGTTAGTGCCTACTCTTAGTTTATAGTTAGCAGGCTTTTTAATACCAGGGCCAGTAATTGTAACAATTCTTTCTACTGGTGGTTTATGATATTTTAAGAGTTCATAGATAGAGTATATCGTTGATACATTATTTACAACAGTGCCTACTTCAAGTGGATATCTATCATAATTTAATTCTAAAATAGTATTTACAAGGTTTCTTTCATAACCACAAGGGTAAGCATCTTCTAAACTATATATTTTTATATTAGGATATGTATTTATGTATTTTAATAGTTTTTTTATTACTTGATGATTAGTTTCTTTGATGGCAATATAACATTTCTCAATATGCATAATCTCCATAATAGCATCTATTCCTTCTAATATTTCTTCAGGATTATTATACATTAAGGCACTATCAGCACTTGGATAAATTTCACATTCAGAACCATTTACGATAAGATATTTGATTTCTTTTTTAGTATCATATTTAATATACGATGGAAAGTCAGAACCACCCATTCCAGTAATTCCATAATGCGTTAACAGATATAAAAATTCTTCTTTGCTACATTTAGTAATATCTTTCTTCTTTCCTGCTTTATCTAGGTATTTTTCTTTAAAATCATTTTCTATTACTACACAGTTAACTAGTTTACCATTAGAAATATACTTTTCAGCAAAACCAACGACTGTTCCACTGACAGTAGATAATAGCGGCATATCTGAGGTGATGTTCTTGCCAATGATTGTACCAATGCAGACATAATCACCAGCATTTACAACGGAGTTATACTTATATCCTAGACGGCTTTCTAATGGAATATATATAACTTGAATCTCTAAATCATCAATAATCTTTTTAGTTGGACTAACTTTGTGGTCTTCGATAAATACCATATTGATTATCTCCTTTCCTTAGCTTAATAGTTATTTACTTCTAAGATAATTATACAACAAAATAAAGTTAATTCATAGAAAAATGTTAATAAATGTCTCAATGTGTAGAAGAAAATATGCAAAATATTAACTTATGTGTTTACTTAATGAGATATATTTTTAGAATCATATATAAATATAAGATAATATGCGATGTATTTAAAACATAATATGAAGGGAAAGAAAAAGCTCTGATAGTGAACTGGTCTATACAAAGCTTTTTTATTTTTTAAAATTTAATTTAAATGTGATTATTTTTTATTGATATTAATCATTTGCGTAGTTATCAAAATATCCTTGAATATATACTACTGGGGTGCCTTTATCTCCTGAGCCTGAAGTTAAATCGCAAAGAGATCCTATTAAGTCAGTTAGTCTTCTTGGAGTTGTTCCTTGGGTTACCATTTGACCTTTTAAATCTTGATCTTTTTCTTTTATTTCTTCCTTAATAGCAGATGCTAGTTCTTCTCCACGTAGATTAGCAAATTTATTATCTGATACGTATTTCAATTTTATTTCATTTGGAGTACCAATCAAACCTTTAGTGAAAGCTGGTGATACAACGGGATCAGCTAATTCCCAAATATGTCCGACAGGATCTTTAAATGCCCCATCGCCATAAACCATGACTTCAATATTTTTACCAGTTAATTTTAACATACGTTCATGAATTTCTTCAACTAATTTATCACCTGTTTTAGGAAATAATTTCAATCTTTCTTCAGTAGATTTATTTGATCCTAATAAACCATATTCAGGATTATATCCAGATCCATTTATTGGCTTATTCATTATTTCATATAAACCATATACATGCGCACCGGCTTCTTGTAATAGCTCTTTAGTCTTAAATCTAGTATGGATATCACAGTTAATAACATTATTAGTATATTTTAGAATGTCTTTAGGGTTATTTGAAAAGACAAATTCTGCTTTACAATGTTCACTTTCAATTAACTTTTTATAAAAATTTACCATGTTAATACCAGTAAATGGATGAAGAAAATCACCAAAATGATCAAAATATTCTTTCTCAGTGATTACACTATCTAGAGTAAAACGACTTTGGGCTAGTTTATTTTCATCCATGATACCATTACCTACTTCATCGCTTGGAAATGATAGTAACATAGTTATTTTATTCATTCCTCTAGCGATGCCTTTTAATATCATAGAAAATCTATTACGACTTAAAATAGGAAATACTAAACCAACTTCCCTATCAGGAAATTTACTAGTAACATCAGTAGAAATGTCAGAAACAGTAACATAGTTTCCTTCAGATATACCTACAACAGCTTCAGTAATGGCAATTATATCATGATCTTTAAATTCAAAACCTTCACTCTCTTTAGCTTTTATTATTGAATCTATTACAGTATCTGCTAAATTAGTATCTTCCTTTATTATTGGAGTTCTTATTCCTCTTACAACTGTACCTACATATCTCATTTTATTTTCCTCCTTATATGTACTATTTTTATAATTTAATTTTATCATATATTTTATAAATTACAAGATTTTAATTATAATGATACTAGTAGTTAAATTTATAATATCAAATATGTGTAAAGTATGTTGTATTTTTCTTATTTTTTTAATATATTTATATTGAAGGTAACTTATGTGTATGGAGTGTAATGATGAATAATGAAGTAAAAGATATAATAATTAATTTAATTGAGGAAAGAAACGGAAAAATTAATTTTAAAGAGTTAAGAGAAAAGACTAATTTGGATACGTTGAATCTCGAAAATTTGCTTTTAGAACTTAAGCTTGATGGTAAGATATTACAAGTTGCTAATAAGTATCAACTATTTCCTGATGATTTGTTAATTGGAGAAATAAGTACAACTTTATCAGGCAAAAATGTAATATTTTATGATGGAGAAATGATACCACTAGCAAGTGATTCATTTGACGCTATTATTTTTAATGATATTGTAGCCTTTAAACTTAATGAAAATCATGAAGCAGAGATTGTATCTGTTGTTGATAGAAGAATTAAGAACATTACTTGTGAAGTAGTTATTGAAAATGGTGTTAAAAAAGTAATTCCATATCACAAGAATATTAAAGTTAGTCTAGATAAAAATGATATGAAAGAACTATTAGATGGTGATATCATTTTGGTTGATATTGATGTTAATAGTGATGATGAATATTGTAATGCTATTCTTATTAAGAAACTCAAGATTAAAGACAGTCCTAATAGAAAAGAAATTGAGATAGGAATTAATTTTGGGTTTGATGATGAGTATAGTGATGCTTATATGGAGGAATTGTCTAGGCTTCCTAAAGATATTAGTAATGAGAATTTATCTAAAAGAAAAGATTTTCGCAGTCTTAAGACAATGACGATTGATGGAACACATACTAAAGATATGGATGATGCTTGTAGTGCTGTTAGACTAGAAAATGGGTATATTAGAGCATATATACATATTTCAAATGTTTCTCATTATGTTAAGAAAGGATCATTACTATTTGAGAGAGCTTGTGATAAAACTACTAGTTTATATTTAAATAATTCAGTATTTCATATGTTTCATCACATTTTATCAAATGGAATATGTTCTTTAAATCAAGGAGAAGACAGACTTACTATAACGGTAGTGATGGATATAGATGAACATGGTTATATTCATAATACGCAAATAGTTAAATCTGTAATTAATTCTGATAAGAAGATGACTTATGATGATGTTGATGTTATTTTAAAAAATGAAGGTATTCCAGAAGGATATGAAGATTTTGTGGAGGATATTTGGTTACTTAATACAGCTGCTGTTAGAATTAGAGAAAGAATGAATGAAGATGGTGCTATTACTTTTGCAAATACAGAATTAGAAAAAGTATATGATAGTGATGGAAAACTTATATCTTATCATTGTATGGGTGAAAGTCCTGCTAGAAAATTAATTGAATATTTAATGCTTGCTGCTAATTCGGAAGTTGCTAAATTCTTATATTATTCACCATTGCCTGGAGTATTTAGAGTTCATGAATATCCAGAATTAAGAAAAGTTAATGAAGCAATTAGAGCAATTAATGATTTGGGTAAGAGAATTAAACCATTAAAGGAGCTTGATAGTCCTATTGCTTTACAAAAAATTCAAAAACAACTTCAAGATGATAAAGATTATCAAATATTATCAACTATTTTACTTAAATTTATGAAACGTGCAAGATATTCTACTTATAATTCAGGTCATTTTGCTTTAGCTTTATATTTTTATACACATTTTACTTCTCCGATTAGAAGACTTCCTGATTTGCTAGTTCATATGGAGCTTGATATGTTGTTAGATACTCCTGAACTTATTGAAAATATTGATATTGATGCAATGGAAAAGAGACTTAGTGATCTTTGTACTAGATCTTCAATTATGAGTAGAAGAGCTGATTTAGCAGAACAGTTAGCAGAAAAAAATTCAATTATTGAGAGTATGCGAAACAATATTGGTGAAGAATTTGAAGGTGTTATATTAGATATTGGAAGCAAAATTAAACTTAGAATTAATTCAATTGATATTACAGTTCCATTAAATGATTTGAATGAAAACTTTAAATATAATAAAAAGAGAAAGTTATTTTATGATGAGAGTAATGATACATATTTGAAGATGGGTACTAAAGTTGTTGCAAGATTGAATGATATAGATATTTATGGTAATAATTTAAGAGTTACTATTTTAGGAGCAATTAATCCTAAAACTTTGACACTTAAGAAAGACTAATATTTATACCTAAAACTTGAATTAAAAATTAAATAACCTATAAGATTTATTTTCTAGTTAAGAAGATTGCATCTTATAGGTTTTTATGTATCTCATTTTATATCTTATATTTTATTTTTTTTTTTGAATTAGATTTGATAAAAATTAATAATAATACTTTTATGACAATTTAAAAGCAATGTAGGTTTCATGTACATTGCTTATATCTATATCAAACTATAGAACCGAGATATCTAATTTTTAGTAAGTGATTACTAGATTTTAGATTCTACAGTTGATATCCAAAATTATAAATTTGCAAGCTTATCTTTGATGATGCTATTAACTTTACCCATATCAGCTTTTCCTTTTACTTTTGGAGATATTTCTTTCATAATAATTCCCATATCTTTGCTGCTAGTTGGGTTTAATTTAGCGAATGCTTCATCAATTATCTTGTTAACTTCTTCATCAGATAATTGTTCTGGCATATATGTGTTTAGTATAGCAATCTCTTTTTGATTTTGCTCTACTAAGTCTGTTCTATTAGCCTTCTCAAATTCTTTAATTGAGTCATTTCTCATTTTTATTTGTTTAGAAATAACTGCAATTACTTCATCATCATTTAACTCTCTTTTTTTATTAATTTTTTCAAGTTGAATAGCGCCTTTTACCATACGGATAACTCCCAATGAGAAACTATCTTTGTTTTTCATATAGGTAATCATATCACTATTTATTTTTTCTACTAAAGTCATTTTACTCACTCCCTAGTATCTGTTTTTGTTATTCTTTCTTGAGTTAATAGTATTGATTTTCTTTTCTTCTCTATGACGAACTCCTGGTTTTTTGTATCCGTCAGCTCTTTCTCTTGCTTTAGAAAGGGTTCCACTTCTGGCAGTTTCTGTTTTAAATCTTCTTAAAGCGAACTCTAAGTTATTATTCTTAACGATTGTAGACATCCAAATATCCCTCCCTTCAACATCAATTAAGATTATATCAGAAAAAAAATAATTATTCAATAGAAAAATACTAAATTTCGACAAATTTAGCGAAATTTAGTATTTTGGGCAATTTCTCTTTGAATATCCCTTTCTTTTAGGGTTTCTTTTTTATCATAATTCTTTTTACCTTTACATACTCCTAGTAAAACTTTGGCTCTGCCTTTT
>CAJMQX010000038.1 GCA_905215635.1 uncultured bacterium
ACAAAGTATATCTTTAGAGGTATTAAAGTATATCCATCTAAGTTAACATTATTCATTAATTTTAGGATTTCTTTTTTATGCAATAATAACTTTCTAGTTCTAGTTTCTTCATGGTTGAAAATATTACCTTTATCATAAGCACTAATATGAGCATTTAGAAGAAATATTTCACTATTTTTAATTATAGCATAACTATCTTTGATGTTACATTTACCCATTCTGATTGATTTTATTTCTGTTCCGGTTAAGGCAATACCTGCTTCGTAGGTATCAATTACAAAATAGTTATGATTTGCTTGACGATTTAATATTTCCATATTAATCAAGTCCTTTCTTTATTCTGCTAGGGGAACCGTTTTTATTCTTTCATCATCTGACGCTATTACGTTAGCATATGTATTATATGTATTTTGATAACTTGGTAGATATTCTTTGATAGCAGGATTTGAAAATGGAATTACTTTAAATCTACTCCAATTAGTATAGTATGTATATATTAATTCGTTTTCTACATTATCTATAGTAATTTCTTTCTTGTCACCTTCAACAGTTTTGGTAATAGTAAGTGATGACATTAATCCTACCATACATTTGTAATTTGTGCAAGTACTTTGGTTTTGATATTGAGCAGAAATGAAATTTCCTAATGAATAAAATACTAAAGTATTACCAACCCACTCTACTGGTTGAATTACATGGGGATGTGTTCCTATTACGATATCAACATTATTTTCTGATAAAAACTCGGCCATATCTTTTTCATAGGCAGTTGGTGTATGAGTATATTCAACTCCCCAGTGCATAGCTACGATTAAAACATCTACTTTATCACGAATAGCAGCAATATCATTTTTTACAGTATCTTTATAAGTTTGATATTTAGTATCTGTAGCTGGATTGTTGATACGATCAGTATCGGTTGGCCAAACATTTACTAAATAATCATCTGATACTGGCATGCCATTAGTACCATAAGTATAATTTAACATAGCATAAGTTATATTATTTACTTCTAAAACTTTTGTTTCTAATTCTTTCTTTTCTTCTATGCTAGAATAACTTCCAACAGCTTGTACATTTTTTTGATTATTCCAATATTCTCTTGATGCTAAAATAGCATTTTTACCTCGATCAGCGGTGTGATTGGTGGCTAAACTTACTAAGTTAAAACCAGCATCAATCATAGCATCTCCTACTTCTTGTGGAGAATTAAAAGTTGGATAATCTGATAGGCCTAGGCTTGTACCTCCAAGAATAGTTTCTTGATTGTAATAAGCAATATCGTATCCTTGAACTTTCTCTTTAATTAATTCAATTTGTGGTTTGAAATCATAACCATTATAGTTTGCTAACCTATTGGCATCTCTATATACACTAGAATGAATCAGGGCATCTCCGACCATAATCATATTGGCCTTATATTCTTTCTTTTCAATAACAGGTGGAACATTATTATTTTCGTTCTTATTATCATTGTTTTTAAAAATGTTATTTCTATTTATAAAGAGATAAACAGCTGCTCCGATTAATAGGAATGCTATTAATAAGACTGTTATTAATTTTGGATAATTTATTTTTTTTCTTCTTCTTTTGCTACTCATAAAAACTCCTTATTTAATTAGCTACGGGAACTAATTTGATACGTTCATCATTTGATAATATTATTTTAGAATAGTTATCATATATTGTTTGATAATCATTTAAGTATTCTTTAATTGATGGGCTTGAAAACGGTATAACTTGATAATCTTTATAGTTATTGTGATATGTAAATACTAAATCATTGGAAATGTTATCTATTGATATGGAAGTTTTATCATTTTCAATAGTTTTAGTTATTGTAAGTGATGGCATTAAGCCAACAAAGCACTTATAATTAGCACAAGAGTCACTAGTTTGGGCAGAGATGAAATTTCCTAATGAATAAAATACTAAGGTATCATCGATAAATTCAACAGGTTGTATTACGTGAGGATGAGTGCCGATAATGATATCTACATCAAGACTTGCTAAGAATTTAGCGGTTTCTTTTTCTAGTTCTGTTGGTGTATGAGTATATTCCCTACCCCAGTGCATTGCTACGATTAGAACATCTACTTTGTCACGAAGAGCGGCAATATCATTTTTGACAGTCTCTTTATATCCTTCATAATTTTTAGTATCATCCCATAGGTTGATAAGATAATCTTTACCGCTAGGTACACTTATGCCGTTAGTACCATAAGTGTAGTTTAACATGGCATAAGTAATACCATTTACTTCTATAACTTTTGTTTCTAATTCTTTCTTTTCTTCTATGCTAGAATAACTTCCAACGGCTTGTACATTTTTTTGATTATTCCAATATTCTCTTGATAAAAGTACAGCTTTCTCTCCTCTATCTAGTGTGTGATTAGTGGCTAGACTTACTAGGTTAAAACCCATATTTACCATAGCATCGCCAACTTCCTGTGGGGAATTGAAACTAGGATAGCTTGATAGGCCTATAGAAGTACCTCCAAGAATAGTTTCTTGATTATAATAAGCGATGTCTTTATCTTTTACATAATCTTTAAAATACTTAAAATATTTGGAAAAGTCATAAGTTTGACCATTATAAGCATCATTATATAATCTATCATGAACTAAAACATCTCCGACCATAATCATGTTAGCTTGATATACTTTCTTATCTTCTTTTTGATTGGTATTGTTAGTAATATCATTGTTATTATTTGTCTCTTGTTTTAATAGATTTATACCGTAAATGTAACGATATAGGACGATAAGTACTAATAGTACTAAAATGATACTTATTAGAATTATGCCTTTTCTATTTATTTTTCTTTTTTGATTTTTTTTCATTTTTTTTGTTTACTTTTTTTGATTTTTTATTATTTTTTTTTTTGTTAGACTTTCTTGTTTTACTATTTTCTTTATTAAAATTATTTTTCTTGTAGTTATTATTTTGACTTAGATTTTTTAAGACTTCAAAATCAACTTGAGAAGTTTCTCTTGATGCTTTAATTACTTTTACTGTTACTTTATCACCATACATGTATCTAGTTTTAGTATTTTTACCTAAGATGGCATTTAATTCTTTATTATAAACGTAATAATCTCCAGATAAGCTATCTAATCTTACTAAACCTTCAACGGTATTATATAATTCTACAAAGAAACCAAATTCACAAACACCGCTAATGACACCATCAAATACTTCTTCAAGATGATCTTCCATGTATTCAGCTTTCTTCATTTTGTCAACATCTCGTTCGCAATCGATAGCATCTTGCTCTTTTTTAGAAGATTGATTGGCAATATCAAATAAATTTTTAGCCCAATATGAAACGTTTAATGGTCCTGTTTCATTGCTGTAATCTTTTACTAAGCGATGAAGAGTTAAGTCAGGATATCTTCTTATTGGTGATGTAAAGTGGGCATATCTTTTTGAAGCAATACCAAAGTGTCCAATATTAATATCCGAATATTTTGCTTTAGACATTGTTTGAATAGCTAAAGTATTTAAAATTACTTCTTCTGGAGTTCCTTTAAATAGTTTTAGTAGTCGTTGATAATCAGTAGCTTTAAATTTGTTTACATCTGCTTTAATATTATATCCTTTTACATTTAAGAATTTCAAGAATAATTGTAATTTTTCTTTGTTTGGCTTATCGTGTACACGGTAAATTCCTGGCAACTTTTTATCTTCAATAAAGCCTGCTACAGTTTCGTTAGCAATAATCATAAAGTTTTCAATTAGTTTTTCTCCAGTTAATTGTTCTCTTAATTCAATTTTATATGGATGACATTTTTCATCTACTAGTATTTTAGCTTCAGGTCTATTAAATTCGATATAGCCATGGTTAATCATTTTCTTTCTTATAATATTAGATAATTCATTCATTAACTTTAAGTCTTCAACGAATGGCTCATATCCTTCTGGAACAACGTTGTTTTCAAGAATAGAGTTTACGCATTTGTAAGTCATTTGTTTTCTACTACGAATGATTGATTTACGTATTTTATAATCTATAACATAACCTTTACTATTTATATTCATGATACAAGATAGGGCTAATCTATCAACGTTAGGATTTAATGAACAAATTCCATTTGATAACTTATGAGGTATCATTGGTATTACTCTATCTACAAGATATACACTAGTTCCTCTTTCGTAAGCTTCTTTATCAAGAATACTACCTTTTTTAACATAATGAGAAACGTCTGCTATATGAACTCCTAATTCATAGACATCTTGAGATAACTTTTTAATACTGATGGCATCATCTATATCTTTAGTATCATCGCCGTCTATAGTAAATATTACTCTATCTCTTAAATCAAGTCTGTCATCTGCTTCTTCTGGCATAACTTCACTTGGAATTTCTTCAGTAGCAGTAATTACTTCATCTGGAAATGTTGGATTGAACTCATATTGGTATACGAATGATAAAATATCAGTGCCAACATCATTTTTGTGACCAATAATTTTAACAACTTCTCCGACATATTCGTGTCCTTCGTTTTTTTGTCTTACAAGAACTTTATGACCAGGAACAGCACCCATAGTTAAGTCTTCAGGAATGTAGATGTCAATATAGCCATCTTTATCTGGTTTAACATATGATTTGTTATCTTTTTGGTAAAACTCTCCGACAAGAACAGTATCGTCTCTTTTTAAAATTCTAACGACTTTACCTTCACGAGTATTTTTATTAATAATCTCTATGATAACTGTATCATTATTTCTACCATCTAAAAGATTTACTCCTTTTATATATATATCATCTTCATTGAAACTAGGATCTAATACAACAAACCCATATCCTTTAGGATTTACTAATAATTTACCAGTTTTAAAATTAGTATTTTCGATTGGGGTATATCTTTTCTTCTTCTCACTGTAATATATTTTTCCTTCTTGACACAATTTATCAAGGACTTTTTCTAATTCACTATATTCGTTAACACTATTTAGCCCTAAGTAATCATTTATCTCAATACTAGTAAGACTAGTGTTTCTTTTATCTTTTAATAATTTTAATATTTCTTGTTCCATCCTTTTTATATCCTTTCATTATTTGATATAATTATAGCAAAGAAATATGTCAATGTAAAGATTATGGGAAAAACTTATTATCCTTTTTACAAATCTCACAAATTATAATTTTTTGACATTAATATCTCCAGTAAGGAGTACTACAATCTGATGACTTTTGATAATTTTTTCTTATTGGGCTTATTATTGTTACAATATTACTATTTAGTTTAATTTTGTTACTATAGGTTAGAGTGCAGGCACTTCTTAAGATAAAAAAATCAAGATATTTATTTTTAATACTGTAGGTAATAATTGTTTTGGCATTCTGTGCGATGTTAGACATATCTATAGTTAGAGTGTGAGTATTCATTTTATAATGATACAAAAAAGGACAATGTTTTTTATATTAATGTGTATATATTAAGACATGTCTTCGTACATTAAGGTATAAAAAAAGATGGTACCGGCCAAGTAAGGATATAAAAAAAGATAGTACCAGCCAAGTAAGGATATAAAAAAAAGATGGTACCAGCCAAGGGACTTGAACCCTCACACCATCACTGATAATAGATTTTGAGTCTATCGCGTCTACCATTCCGCCAGGCTGGCATTATTGGTACCGATATAATTATACTATAAAGGATAGAAAAAAGTAAAGGGAAAGAGATAATTTTAAAGAAAAAACTGCTATCTTTGATAACAGTTAGATTTTATCTTACTTCAGATTCTTTTGGCATACATAATGCACATATTAGATATGCAAGAATTCCTGAGCCATATACTAAGGATAAGATAACCCATATCACTCTTATTAATGTTGGATCTACATCAAAGTATTCAGCTATTCCACCACAAACACCAAATATTTTTGAACCTTCTTCAACACGATATAATCTTTTTTTCTTTTTATTTGCCATAAATATCACCAATATAAGTATAGCATGATTTTTAATTATTATCAATATAATTACTTATTAATTTAATCATGTTATCAGTATTACTTTTGTATGTTTTAGGTTTGAAAGTTTTGACTGATATTAGTACTTCATCTAATTTATCAAAGTCATCTAATGGTAAGATATAACCACTAACTGATAGATTTTTGATAATTTGTAGTTGGTGATCGTTAGTATGTTCTTTATATTTGGCTAGTCTAGCAGCGGCAATTACTTTCTTTTTATTTTTTAAGCCGGTGATTATTGAACCTACTCCACCATGAGTTATTAATAAATCACATTCTTTGATATATTTTTCAAATTCATCATAGGGAATTAAATCAAGAATTTGCATATCTTTACTATTATACTTAGTGCATCCTGCTTGAACAATTACTTTATCTTTAATATTGCCTAGATCTATTTGTTTTTGAATGGCATCAAGAAGACGAGTAAAACTTTTATCTTGAGTACCTAATGTTACTAAAATCATTAATATATCCAACCTCCATATACTGCTTTTGGATAAAGACTTAACATACTTTCCCACTGGACAATAAATAAGTTAGCAATAGGATAAATTATTTTTCCAGCTAAAGTTTTAGTAGTACTATTAGCAAATGTTTCAATATAGATTATTTTAGTACCAAATAGTTTACCAATATAACATATAGGAACAGCTGTATGAGTACCAGTAGTTACAATATATTTAGGTCTTATCTTTATATAGAGAACTAAAGATTTAAAACAAGT
>CAJMQX010000039.1 GCA_905215635.1 uncultured bacterium
CACACTAGCCAACCCCTTTTTATTCTTTTTGGGAGACTGTTCCTTAGGGGGTCAGCCTCTTTTGTTATGTTTTCATATTTTTTTTATTCATAAATATACTTATAACGAGGGATATTATGTTTAATAAACAAATACATAAAAGAATAAAAATAATATTATTAATTATTATATTTTGTTTTGTTTTAATTATTGCCAAGGTCTTCTATATTCAAGTAATTGATTATGATAAGTTAAATGATCTTGCTAATAATTTATGGAATAGAAATCTTATAATCGGTGCTAATCGTGGTAAAATAATTACTAGTGATAATGTTACTATTGCTGATAATTTAACTACTGTATCTTTAGTAGTAGTTCCTAATCAAGTTAAAGACAAGGATGCTGTTATAAGAGATTTAGCTAATATATTAAATGTTGATAAGTCTAAGATAAGTGAACATGTCAATAAGTCTTCTTCTGTTGAAATTGTTCATCCCGAAGGTAGACAATTATCTTTTGATATAGCTGATAAAATTAATAATCTAAACTATGATGGTATCTATCTATTAAAAGAAGGTAAAAGATATTATCCATATGATACTCTCTTTTCTCATTCACTTGGTTATGTAGGTATCGATAATCAAGGACTATCTGGCTTAGAATTAAAATATGATGAATATCTTACTGGTAAAAGTGGTGCTATTAAATATTTTTCAGATGCTAAAGGTAATAAACTAAATCGTTCTAGTATTTATGAAGAACCTACTAATGGTATGGATATATATTTAACTATTGATTATGATATTCAAGCATCAGTTGAAAGAGAATTAAATAATGTTATGAATAAGTATAATGCTGATGGTGCTTGGGCTATTGTTATGAACCCTAATAATGGTGAAATTCTAGCTATTTCTTCTAAACCTGACTTTTCTCCTACGAATTATAAGAATTATAGTGTTGAAACAATTAATCGTAATCATGCTATTTGGGCTACTTATGAACCTGGTTCTACTTTCAAAATTATCACATTAGCAGCTTCTATTGAAGAAAAAACTATTGATTTACTTAATGATACTTTTCATGATAGTGGTAGTATTACTATTGATGGTGCTCGTATTAAATGTTGGCGTCATGGTGGTCATGGTACTCAAACGTATTTAGAAGTAGTCCAAAACTCATGTAATATTCTGGTCTATACAGGAACATTTTTGATTAAAAGAAATTTCATCACTTTGTAATGAATTCACATCTACTTTTATAGTAGGTTTTTCTTTCTTTTCATATAAGTCTAATTCTCTATCAATTATATCTGTATTAAAGTTAAAATATACTACCATTCTTACATGTTTTCTATTATTATTTACTTTAGTTATTTCAATTCTATCAATTAATAATTTAATTAGATGCGGTAGTTCATTCTTAATATCTACCTTCTTTGTTAAAGCTTTGCTTAACTCATTCATTTTTTCATTCATTTTTTTGATTTCTATTTCTTTATTATCTATCCTTTTTATTTCTTCTTCAAATTTAAATATTTGTTCATTGAATCCATCATTTCTCTTTTTGAATTCAACATCACTTATTAATCCTTTTAAACTTAAATCTAATAATTTATCTTTTTGTCTATTTATTAAATCTATTTCTTTTTCTAAATCTTTTGAACTTTTATTATTTGAAATACTTTCAACTATATTTTTATATTTAGTAATAACTTGATTTAAATAATCTTTTTTATTATTTATAAAATCATCAAATATTGATATAAATATCTTATCTAAATAAGATTCTTTTAATATTGGTGATGCACAAGCATCTACACCATTTACTTTATAATTCTTACAAGACCATGTTGGATTATTTGCTCTATTACTTCCAGCATTTCTGATATATATATGATCACAATGAGTACATTTAATTTTACAAGAATACTTAGAATGTTCTAACATTTCTTCAGTATTTAAAATATGTCTTGATGGCAATTTCTTTCTTTTCTCATGTAAAGCATTTGCTTTATCCCATAATTCTTCTGATACAATTGCAGGTATTCTTTCATCTTTTTCAATTATTTGTCTAGACTTATCTACATTAACTTTTTTATGTGTTTTATAATCTTCAACTTCGGTAAGTCTAGCTGTATAAAATCCTTTATATCTAGGATTAGTTAAGAACTTAGCCATAGAAGTTTGAGAATAAGGTTCACCTTTTCTATTTAAATATCCCATTTCAGCAAGTTCTTCACCAATCTTTTTAAGTCCTACTTTTCCAGATGCATAAGTTTCAAATAAATATCTAATCATAGGTGCTTCTTTTTCGTTTATTTGATACATTCCATCTTTCTTATAATATCCTGTTAAGTTCCCACCTATTAATTTTCTTTCCTTTATCATTCTATTTATTCCAAATTTAACTCTTTCTGATAATTTTCTAACTTCATCTTGAGCTAAACTAGACATTATTGTTAATCTAAATTCTGCATCTTCTTGAATAGTATTTAAGTTATCCGATAAGAAATATACAATAGTTCCTTGCTTTAATAAATATTCAGTATATTTAATTGAATCTACTGTATTTCTTGAAAATCTTGATATTTCTTTTGTTAGTATTAAATCTATTTTTCCTAAACTAGCTGCTTCAATCATATTTAAGAATTGAGTTCTATTTTTAACAGCTGTTCCACTTATACCTTCATCAATATAACCTCTTACAAATTTCCAATTCTTATTTTCTGCAATCATTTCTTCAAAATAATTTTGTTGATTCTCTAATGAATTTAATTGATCATCTTTATCTGTAGAAACACGAGCATAATATACTACTTTTAGTGGCATATCATATATTGTTTTTCCTTTTCTTAAATCTTCTCTTGCTTTTTTTATATCCATTATTCCCACTTCCTTTCCTGTGTTCCTGAAACTCCTCCCAAAGTTTACGATGCCATGTTACCTCTCTTGTTTGTCCTTGTCAAATCATCTAAACTAACTTGTTACAATTTGTTTATCTTTATATTCATTTCTAATTTTTGTCATTCTTCCTAAAATAGATTTCTCCATTTCACTAAATACTTCTAAATCTATAACTTTATCTTCATATAACTCTCTATTGATAATTAATCTCCACTCTAACAATTTATACTCTATAGGTAAATGTTTAGTGCTATATCTAATTTCAATATCATTATCTGGATTATACATTTAGAACCTCCATTTTCAATGAATTGTATGAAGATATATTAGAAAAAATGAATAACATCTTATTATTAGACATTATTCGTTTCTCCTCTACTAAGTTCTAATAAATGATTCATATCTAATTCTTTATTATGAATTTCAATTATTGTTTTAGTATCTTTATCATTTTGAATTTCTACATGAAATTTATTTTTATTTATTTGTGATAATACTTTTGATTTATCAGATTGTGGTATTTTCTTATTTACTGTAATAGAACAATAAACTCTATTACTGTCTGTTTTTATATAATCATATTTTATATTTTCAATACCAAATATCTTATTAATTATTTCTTCGGTTTCTTTTAAACATTGTTTATCATAATCAAGCATTTCATCATATTCTTCTAATTCAACTGGTTCTAAATCTTTTGATGAATTTCTTGATTTAGGATCTATTCTTTTTACTTTCATATCTTCTACAGTAAAATATGTATTACTTAAATCAATTAAAGGATTTACAGTTCTAACTTCTTCACCACTACTATATGATGAAAACTTTTTATAAATAATTGTATCTCTTAATATCGGATATCCTATTATAGGAAATATTATAGTTTTATAATGAAGTTGTTTTACTTCATCTGGTGTCATTAAATCTCTTGCAATTAATGAAGTTGATTTATTTCCATTATAATCTCTTAAACTCATTGATTGACTAATAGAATTAGATTCAATTGTTTTCTTTCCTAATCTTTTACTAATTGCTTCTGCTGTTTCTTGTGTATTTGTTTTTAAATAAACAAGACCACAGTTATCTAAAATAATTTGAGATACTTCTTTACCATATACATTATCTAATTGAGAAAATGATTGAATAAAGAAATGAAATCTCATACCCCTACTTCTTGCTACTGATACAATTGCTTCTATATCTGCAAGTGGTGGACAGTTAGCAAATTCATCTAATATCCAATCTATTTGATATTTCAATTTTTTCTCTTGTCTTGAATTAGCAAGTTTTACTAATTCCCTATATAAAAGACCTACAATAATAGTTACTAAAGTATAATATGTTTTATCTTCATCTGGAACTATTACATATAAAGCTGTAGGTTCTTTACCTAATATATCAAAATCAAAACTATTACTACTTGTTACATTTGCTACATTGATATCATCAAATAAAGCCATTTTTTCACCAAACACAGCTGTTATAGATTTAAATGTATTATCAGATGCACTTAATATTGAAGTTAAAGAATCCTTTGATTTACTACCATATTCTTTTTGCTCAATATACTTTTTAAAGTTCTTTAAATTCTTTTCTTCCATAGAACTATTTTGAAACTTTCTTATACTAGTCATAGTTATTTGATCTCGTCTAATATTTCCAGACTTATATTCTTCTAAAAAAAATCCAATCAATCCTTCTAATAAATTTTTAGCACTATTATTCCAGAATGGATCTTTCCCTTGAACTTTTTCAATCATAATCATAGTTGATAATGATGTTATTAATCTATTTGTTTCAGCTAGTGCTGACATAGATAAATTATTATATTCTAATTTTTTATTCTTATCTGTTTCTTTCTTTGTTTTCTTTTCATATTCAATATACTTTTCATATTCTTTAATAATTGGTTCTAATATATTAAATTTATTTGATAATTCTGGATGTCTAAAATCTATAGTTAAAATATTATATCCATTTTTCTTAAACATTGATGAAGTTGTATTATAGATTTCTCCTTTAGGATCTGTTATGAATACACTTCTTTTATTTTTTGCTGTTGCAATAAAAGAACAAAATGGAATAACTGCTGTAACTGATTTACCAGATCCAGTAGAGCCTAAATATACATAGTGTGGGGTTTCTTTATCTACCCACATATATTTCAAATCTTTACTAAATAAAATAGGCACACCAGCTTCTCTGATGTGTCCTATTCTTTCTTTAACAAAATATTTTTCTATCTCACTTTTACTAGAAAATCTTGCACTACCGTATTCATTATCACTTTTTATTTTATGCTTAGCCATCATTGGTTCTATATACATAAATCCAATTGTAAAAACTATTAGCACAACTAAAAGTATAATAATGTTAATACTCATTATCCTCCATATTATAATTCATACTCATCACTTAATTCCTTTTCTTTATCTAATTCATATTTCTTAATTTGAATAGAATAATTATTTGAATTATATTCTCCATTACACCATAATTCAAAACTATCATCTGATTCACTATAAATCCATTCACCATCATTATTTTTAAAATTAGGAGAATTTTCTTCTATAGCATTTAAGTTATCAAAATCAGAATCAGTTTTTGCATCTTTTACAGCTTGATTAAATATTTTCTTTGCTTCATTGATATCTGTTGCAACTCCATAAATTGAATAATCAATTTCATCATCAACTACAGCATTATTAGTAATTACATAAATATTATTTTCTTTTTCCTTTTCTAGTTTTTTAATATAATTATCTAATTTATTTAAAAAGTATCTCCCATCTCTACTCATTCTATCTTGATCCCAATAAAGATTATCTACATACTCTTTTATTTTTTCTAATTCTTCATTACTTATATACATTATTTATCACACTCCTTAATTTCATTAATTCTTTGAATTGAAATATCATAATATTTTTTATTTAATTCAATTCCTATATAGTTTCTTTTTTCTAATATAGATGCTACTGCTGTTGTTCCACTACCTAAAAAACAATCTAAAACTAAATCGCCTTCTTTAGAACTATTTCTAATTAAAGTTCTAATAATTGATAAAGGTTTTATTGTTGGATGAATCCATTTCTTTTTATCTTTTGAATTTATTGGTAAATAGAATACAGTTTTAGCATCTTCATAACATTGTGGATTACAATATCCACCTTTTCTAAAATAAAGACAATATTCTTTATCTGTCATATATTTGTTATTAAATAAAGGCATAGCATTTGTTTTATTCCAAACTAATATATCCATCTTACATTTATACTTATTTACAAAAAAATCTATATACGATGGTATTTGTTCTCCATTACACCATATATAGATATTAATTCTTTTCATCACTCTTACAAGTTCTTCTAAAATAGATTTATCATATTCATTTATTAAATTATCTCTTTGTAATTCTTCATTATATTTTTTTACTGCTTTTGCTAAACTATTTATTTCATCAGTTTTCTTTCTTATCTTGTATGGTGGATCAATAATAACTAAATCAACTGATTCACTTTCTATTGATTTAATCATTAAATTTGAATCACCATTATAAACCTGATTAATATCTAGTTTATGCAATAATAATTCTCCTTATCATTATCATTCCTCCGAACAAAAAAGAACTATTTAAAATAGTCCCTCATACAAATTGTAATTTGTTGCCCTCTTTATAATTTTGATATCCAATTATTTTATCATCAAATGTTAGAAATGTTTTATCTTTGATATTTTTCTTTTTGTCTTATAACATAATTACTAATA
>CAJMQX010000040.1 GCA_905215635.1 uncultured bacterium
ATTACTATTATAGTAATTAAAGGTATAATATATCTAGAAAAATTAATCATCTCTTCATCACCATATAAAATATTCTATCAAGAATTAATCCTACTAAACATGATAATGATGATGTAATAATTATATAAGGTATAATCTTCTCAGGATTAAGACTTCCATACATCATCCTTAAACTAATAATAGTAGTAGGCATTATTGTAACTGAAGCTGTATTTAATACTAAAAAGGTAATCATACTTCTTGTAGCCCTGTCTTTCTCCTTATTTAATTCTTGCATCTCTTTAATTGCTTTAAGTCCAAATGGTGTAGCAGCATTTCCAAGTCCTAACATATTCATTATAATATTAGTACCTATATAAGAAAAACAAGGACTATCTTTAGGTATTTCTGGAAATATTATTTTAAGTCCTGGTGTTAAAAATCTTGCCATTTTGTCCATAAGTCCACTTTTTCTAGCTATATTCATAATTCCCATCCATAAACATATAACTGGAATAATTGAAAATATTAGTTCAATACTAGTATTACTAGCTGCAAGCATTACTTCACTAATATTTATATTCTTAATAAAACTATATGTAATTCCTATAATAAAGAAAAATCCAAATATATAATTTATCATTATCTATTTAAACCAATCCTTTATCTTCTTAATTAAACTATTACTTTCCTTATCTATCTTCTTAACATATATATCTTCTTGTCCCATTAAAGTATTTCCTAAATATATATAATTAGTCCCTACTTTATCTCCATCATGATAATTCTTAATTTTCTCTAATTTTATGTGAGATATTAATGCTTTAGTCTCTTCTTTTTTTAATGTTAATCTAACATCATTTTCTACATATAAATAATCATAATATGTATCTCCTACTACTGAAAAATTCTTTTTATTAACTACTAAATATGATTTATAATTATTAAATACTCCTTCAAATAATGATTTATGAGTATTCCAATCATCACTATCTCTAATAGTAACTACTACTAAATTAATATTATCTTTACTAGCAGTAGACACTAATGTTCTCTTAGCTTTTTCTGTATATCCAGTCTTTCCTCCAGTTACATAATCATATTGAAGCATCTTATTTTTATTATGCCACACATAAGTCTTAATATTACTCTTAGCTACATATTTCTTAGTCTTAACAATTTCTCTGTATATTTCATTCTTCATTGCATACCTAGTTAATAAAGCCATATCATAAGCTGTCGATATATTACCCTTACCTGTATTATCAAGACCACTTGCATTATAAAAAGTAGTCTTATGCATTCCTAGTTCTAAAGCTTTCTTATTCATAAGTTTTATAAACTCTTCTTCACTACCTGCTACATATGTTGCGATCATCTTAGCAGCATCATTCCCTGATCTAAGCATAAGTCCATATAATAAATCTTTTAAAGATATTTCTTCTCCTACTGATATATATATTCCCGATCCATAACTATCTTTAATAGAATCATCAACTATTACTTTATCTAAAATATTTTTATTTTCAATAGCAATAATCGCCGTCATAATCTTACTAATAGAAGCTATTAAAGAAGGATTATCTTTATTCTTAGCACTAATTACTCTTCCTGAATCCATATCCATTAAAACATAACTATTAGCAGTATCTACTGAGGCATCTACTAAAGAAATAAAACTAAAACAAGATAATACTAATATCACTATAAAAATAATCCTTTTCATAATCTATCACCTATCTAAGTATATGAAAAAAAACTAATAATTATTATTAGTTTTACATAAAGAAAAAGGACTAATTAGCCCTATAATTAACCTGCTAAATTGTCAGCTTGACCTGCAATGTTCTTTTCAGTATGTTCTGTACTTGCAGCAGCACTATAAATCATATTAGCAAATTCATTAACTTTTTGAGTGTATGATTCAAATTTACCTTTTAATGAATTAAATCTTCCTTTTAAAGCTTCACTAGCTTGTCCTTGGAATACATCATCAGCACCAATTTGATTCATTGTTTGATTAAAATCATCAAAAATGCCATGCATTTTACTAGAACAATCTCTTATTGTGTTAGCATTATCTCTAACACGTTCATAAGTAATGTTTGTACTATTATTCATAAATTCCCTCCTCTAATTAATACTTGATATAATATCGTCTTGGTTTTTAATAACTGAACTGCTAGCTGAAACACAGAAGTTACCATATTCTTCAATAACTTGTGCCATTTTGCTAAGATCTTCTTGATAAGATTCAATTTCGTGAGCAATAGCGCTAGCAGCAGGATCCAAATAGTTGCTATTAATCATTTCTTGTACAGTTGAATAGATTTTATTAGTGTTGCTTCTAAACTCACTAGCTTTACCAATAATATCATTTCCTTTTTGTCTTAAAGCAGTTGGATCTGCAACAAATTTATTTGCCATAAATTCCTCCTTCTTTGATAGTGTCTTATGACCTCTACCTTACAATCTAACTATATCATTATTTACCCTAAAAGTAAATAACTATACACTATATTTTACACTTTTATTTCTTTTACCAGCTTTATAAGTTTCATAATGTACCCTTTGAACAAGCCCCATTGCAAAAAGTAATGTTAACGTATAACTTCCTCCATATGATAAAAATGGTAGTGGCACTCCTGTTAATGGACCTATTCCCATAACTCCAATTAAATTTATTGAAATATGTAAAAGAAGATATGCAAATACTCCATAAGCAATAATAGCATTACCTAAATTAGTAGATTTTTTAGCAATATCTAAAATGCGATATAACATAAATAAATACATAAAAATAATTACAAGTCCTACTATAAGTCCCCACTCTTCTACTATAATTGGAAATATAAAATCTGTATGAGCTTCAGGTAAGTATAAATATTTTTGAGTACTCTCTCCAATCCCCTTACCAGTAAGTCCTCCATTTTTAAAAGCAATCAAACTATTACAAAGTTGATATCCCGATTCTTCTTCATATCTTTCACAAGGATTTAAGAAATTAAATCTTTCTAACTGATAATCTCTTAAAAAAGAGCCCCCAGTCAAAATTAAAAGTAAACCTACTAAAACTATTCCTCCTAAGAATATCCTATTAATAGGGCCCTTAGTCTCTTTTTTTAGTGGTAATACATAAAATATTAGAAAAGTTATTCCAAAAATAATTGACGCAGTTCCCAAATCCGGTTGCATTGCTACTGAAGCAAATATTATTAATACCATTATTATTGGTTTTAGCAAAGTCCATTGATTATCTAAATCATCTTTATGATTATTATAATAATTTGCTAAATATAAAACTATTATTATCTTTCCAAGTTCACTAGGCTGTAAAGTAAAGAATTTTAAATCATACCATCCTTGAGTACCTTTATGACTATTACCATATATAAATAATCCAAATAAAGCTAAAGTAAGTAAACTCATCAAAAATGGTGATATTTTCTTAAAGAATTTAGTAGGAAAGCATATCGCTATAAAGAATGCCCCTAATCCTATAACATCAAATATCCCCTGTCTAATAAAATAATTATATATATTCTTATTATATCTCATAAATGATGCCATAGAAGAAGAACTAAGTATCATAATAATTCCAAATACCAAAAGGATAATCATAACAACTAATAATGGTTTATCTAATTTAGTTTTATACATCCTTATCACTATCCTTCTATATTACTATAACAAAAATAAAGAAAAAAGTAAACTTAATTCCTTAAGTCTACTTTTATTTGACAATTATTTTTCTAACATAATAGTAATAGGTCCATCATTGATAAAGTCAACTTTCATATCTGCTCCAAATATTCCTGTTTCTACTTTTACTCCAGTATTTCTAAGTTTTTCGTTAAATTCATCATATAATGCCTTTGCTTTATCTCCTGACATTGCCCCAACATAACTAGGTCTTCTTCCTTTTCTTGTATCAGCATATAAAGTAAATTGACTTATTGAAAGAATGCTTCCAGATACATCTAATAAACTCTTATTCATAACTCCATTCTCATCATCAAATATTCTTAAATTTATTAGTTTATCTACTAAGTAATCTATTTTCTTACTATCATCATCATGAGTTATTCCTACTAATATCATAACTCCCATACCTATTTGACCTACTATCTTACCATCAACTTTTACACAAGCTCTATCACATCTTTGTACTAATACTCTCATTAATTTATCTGCCTTTCTACTTTTTGAACGAAGCTTAAGTTATATAATTCTCTACAAAACTTCTCCAATTTTTCTCTATTTTCTACTAATACGGTAAGCGTATATAATTTAAATTCACTCTTAGTAATCGTAGATACACTATCAATAACAATATTATTAGTAGAAGCCTTCGTAATAATATCTAATAAATTATCTGAATTATCAGTATATATTAATAAATCAGTAGGAAACTTCTTAACTATATCTTCATTCCATTTAACATTAATTAATCTTTCATCTAAATCTATTATATTCTTACAAGAACTTCTATGGACTGTAATTCCTGATCCTTTAGTAATATATCCTATTATATTATCTCCTGGAATAGGTTTACAACATCCAGATAAGCTAACTTTAATCTCATTCATTCCTTCTACTAAGATATCATTCTTAATAATTGGTTTAGTTTTATCCTGATTTTTACTTAATATCTTCTTAGCAGGATCTTCTTTCTTATTAATAATATGCATTACTGAAGCAATTCTATATTTACCTTGACCTAAAGCTATATATAATTCATCCATATCTTTAAGTTTAAAACTATCTAATATAACATTCATATAATTAGTAATAGTTTCTTGTAAAGGTAAGTTTCTTCTTCTAAGGGCCCCTTCAAAAATATCTATTCCTCTAGATAAATTTTCATCTTTCTCTCTTTTAGTATAAAAAGCTCTAATTTTATTTTTTGCCTGTGATGTTACTACAAAGTTAAGCCAATCTTTATTAGGACCTTTTGATAATTTTGAAGTATTAACCTTAATAATATCTCCTGTTTTTAAAACATAATCAAATGGTACAATACTATCATTAACAATAGCTCCAACCATTTTATCTCCTACTTCACTATGAACTTTATAAGCAAAATCTACACAAGTAGCTCCCCTAGGTAATTCAATAACATCTCCTTTAGGAGTATATACATATATAGAATCATTAAATAAAAGATCTTTCTTAACACTACTAATAAATTCTTCTGAAGTATTAGCTTCTTCATTAAGTTCTATAATACTTCTAAAAATCTCTAGTTTTTGTTCCATAATATCTTTATTATTAACACTCTTATTCTCTTTATATGACCAATGAGAAGCTATTCCATATTCAGCTATCTTATCCATCTCATAAGTTCTTATCTGAATTTCAAATAACTGTCCATCTATACCAAACACTGTCGTATGAAGAGATTGATATAAATTAGTCTTAGGCATTGCTATATAATCTTTAAATCTCTTAGGAACAGGTTTATACTTAGAATGAATTAATCCTAAAGCTAAATAACATTCTTGTTCTGTATTAACAAATACTCTTAAAGCTAAAATATCATAAATATCTTCAAACTTCTTTCCTTTACACATCTTATTATAAATACTATAAATACTCTTACTACGTCCTTTTATCTCATGAACTATATTATGTTCATTTAATAATTCACTAACTTCTTCTAACATCTTGCCTACCGCTTCATCACGTTCTGTCTTCTTTAAGTTAAGTTTCTCTACAATCTCATAATAAGCATCTGGATTTAAATATCTAAGTGATAAATCTTCTAATTCTGATTTAAGTTTATACATTCCTAGTCTATGAGCTACTGGAGTAAGTATCTCCAAAGTTTCTTTAGCTTTTCTCTTTTGTTTAGTTTCTGATAACACATAAAGAGTTCTCATATTATGAAGTCTATCTGCTAATTTAACTATTAATACTCTAACATCACTAGATAGTCCTACTAATATCTTTCTTTGATTAGCAGCCATCTGCTCTGTTTCTGTAGAAAAGTTAAGTCTATTAATTTTTGTAACACCATCTACTATCTTAGCTACTTCCGTTCCAAATAAGCCTTCTATTTCTTCATATGTACTATCAGAGTCTTCTATCGTATCATGAAGTAAAGCCGCCGCAATAGCTTTACCATCTGCTGATACATCTGTAAGTATCCATGCTACGTTAAGAGGATGAGTAATATAGTCATCCCCAGTAATTCTTTTTTGTGAAAAATGTTTTCGATAAGCATAATCATAGGCATTTCTGATGAGCTTCAAATCATCAACATTATCATCATAATTACTTACCTTATCTAGTAAATCTTCTATTGTAATATTTTCAGTCTTAACACTCATATAAACACCTCCTTATATCTAACAATTAATTCCCCTTACTTTAAGTTCTTGTACTTCATCATCATCTTCCTTTTTAGGTTTATGTATTCTCTTTTTCTCTAGCCATAACCATATCATATTAGAAATACATATAGAAGAATAAGCTCCTGCTATAAATCCTACCAATAAAGCTATATTAAAGTTAATAATCTCTTTAGAACCTAAAATCATAAGTACTATAACTGGAATAATTGTTGTTACTGTTGTCATTATATTTCTAAATAATGTTCTTCTAATACTAGTATTAACAAGTTC